>CANNTX010000001.1 GCA_947522695.1 uncultured Bacilli bacterium
CATTATGAAGCTCTTATGGAATTAAAAGAGTTGGGATTTATTGTTAATCCAAATATTAGATTGGTTAAAAATATAGACGAAATATTAGATTATATTAACGAATGGACCGCTAGAAGAGGAGAACTTCCTTATGATATTGATGGTATTGTTATAAAAGTAAACGATATTCATATGCAGAGAGAACTTGGGTTTACTGCTAAGTATCCAAGATGGGTAATTGCTTATAAATTTCCAGCAGAAGATGTTAAGACAAGATTAACTGATATTGTATGTACTGTTGGTAGAACTGGTCAAATAACTCCTAATGCGGTTTTTGATCCGGTAAAGGTTATGGGTTCTACAATAAGAAGAGCAACTTTACATAATGGAGATTACATTAAAGAGAAGAATTTAAAAATTGGCGATAATATATTTGTTCATAAAGCGGGGGATGTTATTCCAGAAGTTGTGGGACCATGCTTAGAAGATAGAACAGGTAATGAGAGAGAATTTGTAATGCCTGATAAATGTCCAATTTGTGGAACAAGTCTTGTATTAACTGAATCAGGAATTGATTTAAAATGTCCAAATGATTTATGTCCGGCTAGAAACATCGAATCTTTAATTCATTTTTGTGATAGAAAAGCGATGAATATTGAAGGTTTGGGTGAAAGAATTATAGAAGACTTCTATAATATGAAATTTATAACTAGTATAATTGATATTTATAATATTAAAGATCGTAAAGAAGAATTAATTGAACTTGAGGGATTTGGAGATAAAAGTGTTAATAAACTTTTAGATAATATTGAGAAGTCAAAGCAAAATTCTTTAGAAAAATTGTTATTTGCAATTGGTATTAGTGGTATTGGAGAAAAAAATGCGAAGATTCTTGCAAAGAAATTTATGAATATAGATAATTTAATGAACGCTAGTTTAGAGGATTTAACTAATATTTCGGATGTTGGTCCGATACTAGCAAACAGTATTTATAATTTCTTTCGAGACGAAGATAATATTAAACTTATTAATGATTTAAAAAATATTGGAATGAATATGAATTATTTGGGGGCTCAAATTAAAGAAAACGAAGAATTATTAAATAAGAGAATTGTAGTAACTGGTACTTTAAAGAAGTATACAAGAGATGAAATTCAAAATTTAATTGAGTTAAATGGTGGATTATGGTCGACTTCTGTAACTAAAAAGACTTATGCTGTTATTGTGGGGGAAAATCCAGGTTCTAAATATGATAAAGCAAAGGAATTAAATATTCCAATTTGGACTGAAGAGGATTTTGATAAGGTAATAAATTCTTAATAAATTATGTAAACTGGAAATAAGTAATAAGATATAGTATAATGATTTCGAGGTGTTATATGAATAATATAAAAAAGTTTTATAAAAATAACCGTATTTATTGTATTTTAATGGGAGTAAGTATATTTTGCCTTGCTTTAATTGCTGTGCTTGGTATAGTTTATTTTGTTAATCAAACTAAAAATGATAAATATGGTGATCGTTTAAATGGAATTGAATCTGTTCAAATTACAGATGATCATATAAATGAAATGGTAAGCGAAGTCGAGAAAAATGAGCTTGTTGAAAAAGCATCTATTTCTGTTAAGGGGAAAATAGTTTATATAACCGTAGCTCTTAAAGATGGAAAAAGACAAGATGCTGAAGGAATTGCAGTTAAATCTTTAAGCAGTCTAACTGAGGATGAAAAAGCTTTTTATGATGTTAGTTTTGCTTTCACTAAAAATGAAGATGAGACATTTCCAATTTTAGGTTATAAAAAGAGTGATGCAACCATTATTTCTTGGTCAAAAGTTAGTGGAGAAGAATAATGAAAAAAGTTAAAAAAATTGTTATTCCAATAATTATTGCTGTTATTTTGATAGTATGTTCTATATTTGTTTACTATAATTATTTTTATGATTCTAATAAGCTTAGTATTAGGGAAAAAGAATGGATTAATAGTAATGCAAATAGAGTTATTTCATTTGGAATACCAACTAATTTAAATAATTTCAGTAAAAGTGGAACAGGTATTTTTTATGATTTTACTAAAGATTTAGCAGATGAATATAAATTAAAAATAAATAATAATAGTTATACAAGTTTTGATAATTCTCTAGGTTTTTATTTAACTAGTGTACAAAATGATAATGATTTATTATTTTATAAAGATTTTTATGTGTTAGTAAGTAAAGGTGATAAAGTTGTTACTGATATAAATCAAGTTAGAGATGCTAAAATTGGTACTATTAATGATTATTCATCATTTTTAACTAGTAATACTTCTTTTGCTGGAACTATAAGCATCGCCACGAATAGAGAAAATTTGTTAAAGGATTTTGAAGCAAATTATGATTATATCTTTATTCCTTTAAATGAATATTTAGATGAAATAGTAAGCAATAATTATAAAGTAGTTTATCAATTTGAAAATATTCCTATTTATTATTATTTACATTTAGGAACTGATACAACTTTTAATAGTGTTATTCAAAAATTTTATAATGAATGGAAGAATAACTCCTTAGATGATTATTACTATAAGCATTTATTTAATTTATACAAAACAGAATTAACTTTGACTGATTTAGAAATTGATTCTTTTAATAAAAATGTTTATAGTTTCGGATTTGTTACTAAATCACCTTATATTTCAGGAAATAGTTCTAAAATAGGTGGTATAGTAGCTGAATATTTAAAAGAATTTAGTAAACTTACGAATGTTGAATTTAAATATGTTGCTTATAAAAATAATAGTGATTTAGAAAAAGCGTATAATAATCAAAAAATTGATTTATTATTTAATGATACTACAAATTATGAAAACACTTTAAAAACTAATATTAATGAAAAAATTGCTGTTATTTCAAATAATAAGAATAGTGATTTTTATGCTAATTTAAATATGATTAATGCTAAAAATGTATGCGTTATTGAAAATAGTAATTTATATGGTTATTTAAGTGACTTTAGTAATATAAAATTAGAAAAAGTTAAGAATGAACAAAAACTTATAAATTGTTTAAAGAAGAATAAATTAGTTGCAATTGATGAATATACTTTAAATTATTATAGTAATGATTTATTAAATGACTATCATGTGGTTTATAGTGGATATAATACAAATAATTTTAGTTTTAAATATAAGAGTAATGATGATGCTTTTTATAAAGTGTTTAATAGTTATATAAATACTTTAGGAAATAAAGAAATGATGGTTAGAGGTTTGACTTCTTATGTGAAAATGTCTAATGTTTCTAATATTGTTATTTCAGTGGCTAAATATATTTTAATTATAAGTGGAGTTAGTATATTGGTTGCTGGTATAGTTGTTTATTCAAAGAAAAAAGTTAAATTAAATACTAGAATTAAAAAAGACGAAAAATTGAAATTTGTTGATATGATGACTTCTTTAAAAAATAGAAATTATTTAAATGAAAGAATTGAAACGTGGAATCAAAATACAATATATCCTCAAGCTATTATTGTTATTGATTTAAATAATGTTAAATATTTGAATGATACATTTGGTCATGAAGAAGGAGATAAGCAAATCATGGCGGCAGCTAATGTTTTACATCAAAATCAATTAGATAACACTGAAATTATGAGAACTGATGGAAATGAATTTATGATTTATTTAGTTGGTTATAATGAAAAACAAGTTGTTAATTATATTAAAAAGTTGGTTAAAGAATTTGGCAATTTACCTTATGATTATGGCGCTGCTATTGGATTTAGTATGATTGTTGATGATTTAAAATTAATAGATGATGCAATTAATGAGGCTTCTTTGTTAATGAGAGAAAATAAGGAAACTGAATATAATGAAAATGAAAAACAAGATTAATAATGCTTTTACTAGATTTAAACATTATATATTAAATGTTTATAGAATATTAAATAAGCCAGAGATGGCCGTATTGCCTGGTCAGCTGGCTTTTTCAATAATTCTTTCAATAGTTCCGATTATAACATTAATTGGATATGGAGCATCGTATTTTAATATATCAATGGATACTATTATTAATATGTTAAAAAGTAATTTTTCAGATAGTATTGTTAATATGATAGTACCAATAATAAGTGGAGATAGTATTGATTTAAATTTGATAATAATGTTATGTTCAATGCTTTATTTTGCATCGAATGGACCTAGTTCTATAATATTTATTACTAATGAAATTTATGGTTTTGAACAAACAAGCTGGTTTAAAAGAAGAATTAAGGCTATGATTATGACATTTTTAGTTATTGTGTTATATTTGTTCATATTACTTGTACCAGTTTTTGGTAGTAAGATTATTGATGCGATAGATTATTTTAATATTAAATCTGTTTTAACAAGTTTGTTAGGAATAATGCAGGGACCTATTTCATGGGTAATTATCTTTATATTTATTAAAGTTATATTTACTTTAGCTCCTAACAAAAGTGTTGATCCAGTTAGAATAAATGTGGGAGCAATATTTACTTCACTTGGATTTATTGCTGTAACTCATTTTTATGGCTACTATGTTAATCATTTTGCTAAGTATGATATATTTTATGCTGGATTATCAAATGTGATGGTACTACTTTTATGGATTTATTTTTTAAGTAATATATTGGTTATTGGAATATCATTAACAACCGAGGTAAATGAAGAAGATTTGCCAAAAAGTGGAAAGTTAAATTTTTAAATTTAAGACATAATAATAACGTGCACACGAATATTACTTAGTGCACGATTAAATATTTTATGATATCAATCTAGTATTGTTGTACTAACGATATTGTAGAGTAATATTTGGGATGTGCATTTAGGTGTACATCTTTTTTGTTTATGTAGAATTTTATATTATGTAGAGAACGACATAATTTTGTGTGCCATGCGCGGCATATACAAATGACACACATTCGCTGGAATAAGAGCCTTAAGGCAATTTATTGGGTAGACATTCAACTCGAAAAAAGTGAGTGTTCCATTTTTTATTTTATGCAGTTGTTTCTGCTTACATGCTATGATTATCATAAAATCATCATTTTGTCAAAATTCTTTATGTAAAATTCTTTATGTAAAATTTATTTTATTTTTAAACATGTTTCAATCTTACTAACTATTACATTGTTAAAGGAAGTATCATTTTCCTTCGCTATCTTTTCAATTTCTTTAACCAAACTTTCCTTTAAATACAAAGTTTTATAGGAAGATGGTTTTTTCTCTTTTTTTTATTTGGAACAAATTTCATTATATCACCTCTTTATAAATATTTTGTTATATTAATAAAATAAAGGATAAATTAGAAAATTATAATATATCTTTTTAAAAATATATGTTATAATGAAATAAATGAAGAGAGGTAAGTTTCATGAATGTTTTTGAAAAAGCACAAAAAAATTTAAAAAATGATATGATTGTATTATTTGTTTTAGAGTTAATTATTCTCGGTTTTTCAATTTACACAGAAAATATTAATATATTTTCAATTGGATTTGCAGTATTTTTGTTTATAGGATACATCCTTGCAAAAAATGGTTCTAAATCAGCTGGAATAATTGGAATTATTGTTGGTATTTTGATGATGCTTACTATTATTACTGGTGATATAATTGATTTCTTATTAGGTTTATTTGTAATAATGCATTCTGCTAAGTACAATAAATCATTCAATTAAAAAAACATAATTTTACTTGAACGATTTGTTCTTGCTTAATTATGTTTTAGGGTTTTAAAAGGGTTTTTCCCTTTGTACACACTCTATTGGAAATAGATATTGCTAACAAGTGAATGCTTGTCTTTTTATATGTCTATATCTCTATCATGATAATCTTTATCAATTCCATAATTTTGTTCATTAATATAATCATTTATTTAAAGTGTGCATCTTTTTTTAAAAAAAATATTGCTTTGTTGTTAAAGCATTATTAAATTTTAGTTAATATTATTTATGTTTATTTGTTTTATTATAATCATTGTCCAAAATTGCATAATATGGATTTTCAATAATAACTTTGTTATCATCAATTTTTAAGTATTCCTTGTTTGTCATTTCGAAATCCCCGTAATTTAACAATTGTATTATATAGTCGGTGGTTAAATATTCGTTTAATTCAATAGAATATGTATCAATAAAATATTTTACATAATCATAAAATTCAAGGGTTACAAATTTTGAACTCGAATTTTCAGTTTCATATATTATTTTTCCTTTTTTATCTGACAATTTAAAATAATTTGTACCATCAATATTTTCACCAATCGTTATATTTAAATTTTTTAAATAATCTTCTTCTATTTTCTTACCATTAATAGTTAATGATATTTTTTTATATTTATATGGTGAAATATTTAAATAGTTAGTAAGCAATTCATTAATATTATAATTGGTATTATTTGTTATGTTGTTAAATATGTATGATATAAATTGATATTTATATTTAATGTCCCCCTTTAAAACTATATCTTCGACATTTATTAGAGTTATTTTTCCTTCTTTATTTAAAACTGAGACTCTTTTGTCTTGATTATATAATTTATTATTTTCTGGTATATCTATTATTAAATAAAGTTCATCATCTTTTGTAATACAATATTCTTTGATGGTTATATTTAGATATCTACTAAAATTATTTAAAAAATCTTCTTTTGTTATTAAATCTTCTTTTAAATATCCATTAGATATAAGAAAATTATTGTATCTATTAAGAGTTTCAATAAATATATTAAATAATAAATTATTGTTATTATAAGCTAAGATTAAATTGTTATTTGAATTAAAATAATTATTTAATTGTTCATACATTTCTTTTTTAGATTTAGGATTTTGTGAATAGTTAAATTTAGTTTTTGATAGATAGTTTTTGAAAGTATTTAAGTAATTATTTACAAGATTTGCATCATTAATGACTTCATTTGAAATAAATATATCATATCCCATTTCTTTCAATATCTGATTATATTTATTTATATAGTTTTCTGCTATTGAAGAATAAGTATTACAGTCTATTAAGTTTAAAAAATTAAGAATATGAATGTATAAATTATCATTTTGATTGATACTATGAATACATAAATCAAACATTGCATCTAAAAATTCTGGAGATTCTTCTATTTTAATACTTTCACCTAATTTACTATATGTACGAGTCATTGCATCTGAACAATTAAATATATAATCAATATCTGATAATGGATATTTTTCTTTAAGCATATTGTATAGTTTTGTTATACCACCTTGCTCATAATCATAGTAATTATAATCAACTAAAGTTAGTAAATAGTCTAGTATTTTTCCTTCTCTTTGATAAGATGTTACATTTGTTATGCCACTTATTAATTTATTAATCATAGCTTCATCTATGGAATATCCTATTTTTTCTGAACGATAAATGAAATCTTCATCTTGTTTATTACTGGTCCAATTGTGGTATGAATGTGCCAATTCATGAAAAATAGTTTCATCTTCAAAAATATTATTTTTAATTTTTATAACATTTGAATGAGAATTATATGATCCACCTATGTATTTATTCTCATTATTATCTTCAAGATCATATACTTTTAAGGTTTTTATATTGTCATAAAATATTCTATTATCTGTATTTGGATATTTTTCTTTAATATATTTCGCTAACATGATTGCTTTTTCTTTAAATGCATCATCAAAATTAGGATTATTATTAATAGCAGCAATCAAATCTTCTTCTAAAATATTATTTGTACCTAGATATGTATCTAATGTTCTAGTATCATCAAAAGAATTATCAACATATGTTGATTTTACTTCTAAAACATTTTTATCATTATTTTTTTTTAATGCAAATGAGATAAATGAATTATAACTAATTACACCAGCTAACACTACTGAAATAACTTTGGTAAAGTCTATAACACATTCTCTAAAAGTTAGTTTTTTAGGTAATCTATCACCAATATTATAATATGAAACAAAAGGATTTCTGCCATTATATATTTTGTGTAGATTTATAAAATCATCAAGAAGGGGATATATATATTTCCCGTTTGATAATTCTAAAAAGGTTTTTCTTCCGTTTTCACATAAAAAGATAGTAAATACTTTTTTATTGTAGTGAATATTAAATAATTTTTGAACAGTTATTTCGTTTTTCATTTGGTTTTCACCTCTTGGAAGATTATAACATTTTTTTGTTTAATAATAAATGAATTATTTAAAGTGTTGAAAAAATGATATAGTTATCGACCAAAATTAACACTTTATATATCAAAAGTGGTCGATAACTTGCTTTTTTTGGATATTTATTGTACTATTTAATTGGTGATGATAATGGATTTAATATACAAAAGAGAAGATTATTTAAAAAAAGTTAGAAGTTTTTATAATGATAATATGATTAAAGTTATAACGGGAATAAGAAGATGTGGTAAGTCTTCATTATTAAAATCTATTATTGAAGAGTTAAAGGAAAAGGGCATTAAGGAAAAAGATATTATTTATATTGAACTTGATAAGAAAGAATATAAGAATATTAAGAATCCTAAACAATTAGAAAAATTAATTGATAGTTTAATTGTTGATAATGATTTTAAATACCTGTTTATAGATGAAGTTCAAAATGTTAAAGGTTTTGAAACTGTTGTTAATGCGTATAGGGAAGAAGGAAATTTTTCAATCTTTTTAACTGGATCTAATTCATACTTGTTATCTGGCGAATTAATTACTAAACTTACGGGAAGATATATTGAATTTGAAATGTTACCTTTAAATTTTCGTGAGTATGTATTAATGAAAAAATTTTTAAATAAAGATGTTAATGATAATATATATAAAGAATTTGAAGAATACGTAAGATGTGGCGGTTTTCCAGGATCTTTATATTATGATAATTATGAAGATAAAATGCTATATACTAAAAATGTTATTAATCAAATATTTGAAAAAGATATTAAAAGAAATAAAAAGATTAAAGATAAACAATTATTTGAAGTTGTTCAAAAGTTTGTAATTAATAATTTTGGTTCAAGAATGAGTGTTAGTAGTATTTATAATTACTTAACTAAAGATAAAAATATAAAAGTTGATAGAAGAACAATAAAAGGGTATATAGATGTATTAGAACAGGCTAAAATAATTTATGCATGTGATATGTTTGATATAAAATCAAAAGATGTTCTTGATGGGGAAAAAAAGTATTTTTTAGCTGATATAAGTTTATATTTTATGATTAATACAGATAATAGAATTAATTATGGACCGGTTTTGGAAAATATATTATTTTCTTATTTTAAAAGTAAGGGATATTTATTAAGTGTTGGTAAAATTGGTAAATTAGAATGTGATTTTATTGTAAGAAAAGGAATAGATAATTATTATTATGTTCAGGTGTCTAAAAATATAGATGATGATAATACTAGAGAAAGAGAATATAAACCTTTTTATGCAATTAAAGAGATGTATCCTAGATATTTATTTGTGTTAGATTTAATTTTTCAAGAAAATATTGATGGAATTAAAAATGTTAATATAGTGGATTTTATATATAATAATCAAGAATTGGTGTAGTTATCGACTAAAATCTGCACTCTATATATCAAAAGTGGTCGATAACTTGCAATTTTAATAAAATAATAGAATTTATTTAAATTATATGATAGTATTGATATTGAAGGTGGGATAATAATGAAAAAGAAAAAATTAAAATCTATTAATTATGAAAGTAATGATACTAAGGAAATTAAAAGTTTAATAATTATAACTATTATAGTTATTGCTATTGCTGTGGGATTGTTTTTCTTAACTAATTATTTAAATAATAAGAAGACAAGTAGTAATACGAAAATAGATTATGATACTTGTATAGTAGGAAACATGTTTAATAGACCATATAATGAATATTATGTATTCTTATATAGTAGTACTGATAAAAATGCTTCTACATATAAAGGGTTAATTACTTCATATAAAGATAAAGATGATGCTTTAAAAGTTTATTATGTTGATATGAATGATAAGTTTAATAGTGCTTATTTAAGTGAAACAAGTAATAAGAAACCTAGTGAATCATCTGAAGTTAAAATTAATGAATCTGCTTTAATATTAATTAAAGATGGTAAAGTAGAAAAGTATTATGAGTCTTTAGAAGATTATAAGACAGCTTTAAAATAAAAACTTAGTGTAAAATTGCTAAGTTTTTTTATTTGTTTTTATTAAAAATGTGATATTATGTTATTGTATAGGATATGATGATATGAAAGATTATTTAAAGAAAACAAAATTTGAATTATGGGAAGTTATAGCTATTACATTGTTTTCATCTCTTGTGATGAGTTTTTGTACTGGTTATTTAGTTTATAGAAGTTCATGTGGAAAAGTAACCTCAGTTAATGGTGATGAGTATTTAGCTGAATTATACAAGGCATATGATGAAATTAAATCAAATTATTATAGTAGTGTTGATTTAGGCAGTTTAGTTGATGCGGGAATAAAGGGAATGTTTAGTTATTTAGGAGATCCTTATACAACTTATTTAGATAAAGATCAAACAGATAATTTAACTGATTCTTTAAAGGGAACTCAACATGGAATAGGCGTACTTATAAATTTAAGTGATGAGGAAAAAAAGATTATAATTTCTAGAGTTTATGATAATACACCGGCTATGGAGGCTGGATTGGTTAGTGGAGATGAAATAGTTAAAGTTAATGATAAGCTTGTTAGTGAGGCTGAAAATTTGAAAGATATTACTGCTTTAATTAAGAGTAGTGACGAAGTAAAATTAGTTATTCAAAGAGATGGTGTTGATAAAGAATATACTTTAAAAACAGCTGACTTTTATAATCCTTCTGTTGAAGAAAATATTATTGAAGGAGAAAATGGTAATAAGATTGGATATTTACAAATTTCTAAGTTTAATGAGACAGCTTATGAACAATTTAATCAGAAATTAAATAAAATTGAAGCAACTGGAATTAATAGTTTAATTATAGATTTAAGAGGTAATACGGGAGGTTTTCTATCTGCTGCAACTAAGATAAGTGAATTATTCTTAAAAAAAGGTGAAGTAATTTATTCACTTAATGAGCAATTAGGTACTAAAGTTACATACGATGAAACAGAAGAATCTAGAAATTATAAAGTATTTGTTTTAGTTAATGAAAGTTCTGCTTCGGCTTCTGAGATTCTTGCGGCTGCGTTACAAGATAGTTATGGTGCTCTATTAGTTGGAACTACAACATATGGCAAAGGTAAAGTTCAAAAAACAAATAAAATGAATGATGGAACTATGTATAAATATACAAGTGCTAAATGGTTAACTCCAAAGGGTGAATGTATTGATGGAGTTGGATTAAAACCTGATATAGAAATATCAAATGGGAATGAATTATTAAAAGATTTAGTACTTGAAAAAGCCATAGAAGAGATACAAAAGTAGAGGAATGCATTTAATGTATTCTTTTATTTTACGTAAATATTAAAATTTATGAAGAAGAATATTTTAAAATAAAAAACTTAGTGATATAATAACAAGCAAGACAAGGGTGGTTATATGAATACATTAACTTTTAAAGATTATAATTTGAAATTAGAATTAGTTCCATTTACCAATATAATTGGTGGCATTGCCTCAGGTAAAACATATTTACTTAAAACATTAATTAATCAGAGTGATAGTAGTTCAGTATTTATTGATGATAAAAATATAAATGAATATGATATTAATTTTTTAAGAAAAAATATAACAGCAGTACTTAATAATTTTATATTCAATACAAGTAAAGTTAAAAGTGAACTTGAATATTATCAAAAATGTTTAAATTATGATAGTAAAACAATAGAGAGCAATATTAAAAAGTTTGTTACATTTTTTAAATTAAATAATATCATTGATAAAGAAATCGGGCAAATTACTAGAAGTGAAAAAGCTTTTATTAAAATATTATCATTGTTAATTATTAATCCAAGAATTATTGGGATTGATGATATGCTTACTTATTTAGATAATAAGGATAAATTAAAGATCGTTAAATATGGAAAAGAAAACAAGATTTCAATACTTAATGTTACAAGTAATAGTGAAGAGTTGTTATTAGGAACTAAAATAGTTGTACTTGATAATTTTCACTCAGTTATGTATGAAGACACTTTAGAAGTTTTATCTAATGACAAAATTTTAAGTAAAATTGGAATGAATATGCCTTTTATTGCGGAATTATCAAATAACTTAAATTATTATGATTTATTAAAAGAAAAGTATTTTGATATTAATTCTTTAGTTGGTGAATTATGGAAGTAATGTATTCTAATCAACCTAATAACGGATACTTTGCAGTTAAGCAATTAGTTGGATTTTATGGTGAGATAGACGATTTAAGTATTCTAATTGATAATATTAAAATAGATGAGATAAATGTTAAATATAAAGTAAAAAAATATTTAGAATATAATAATGATTATTTTGAAATATTAGGATTAGATAAAGAATTTTTAAATAAAAAAATAAGTGATTTATCTTATTCTGAATATAAAATTTTGTTATTATTAGATATTGTTAGTAAAAATCCTAAATTAATGATTTTAAATTATTTTGATGTTGGATTTAATAGTAAGTATAAGAGAAAAATTATTAAACTTATTAAGTTTATTAAAGCTTCTTTGAATATTAATTTTATTGTAATTAGTAATGATGTTAATTTTATGAATAAATTAGTTAAACATGTTATTGTTTGTAAAAATAAAATTATTAAATATCAAGGAAGTATTATTAACGCAATTAAAGAGGAATATATTGAAGAACCTCCAATTTATAATTTTGTAAGATTAGCAAATGAGAAAGGAGCTAATTTGGAATACACTTTAGATGGAAAAGATTTATTAAAGGATATTTATAGGAGTGTTTTTTAATGAAATATTTTGCAAGTGTAAGTTATGATGGATCTAAATTCTATGGATTTCAAAGATTGGAAGATTATGATACTGTTCAAAAAGAATTGGAAAGAGCACTAAGTATTATAAATAAAAACTTTGTTGTTGTTAAAGGTGCTGGTAGAACTGATAGAGGTGTTCATGCTTATAGTCAAGGAGTTTGCTTTGAACTAAATGGAAGTGTTCCAACTGAAAAATTAAAGGATGTTATAAATAGAGTATTAAATAATTATGTTCATATAAATTATGTTGAAGAAGTAAGTGATGATTTTCATCCTAGATTTGATGCTAAAATGAAGAAATACGAATATGTTATTAATTTAGGTGAGTTTGATCCGATAATTAATGATTATGTTTATAATTATAATAATAAATTAAATATAAAAAAGATGAGAAGTGCTAGTAAATCATTTATTGGTTTTCATTCTTTTAAAGCTTTTACTTCTGGTGATAGAGAAAACTATAATAGTGTTATATATAAGATTAAATTTAAGAGAAAAGGTGATTTTTTAACTATTACATTTGTAGGAAAGAGTTTTTACAGATATATGGTTAGAAATATGGTTGGTGCTTTGATACAAGCTGGTAATGATAAACTTGATAATGATGATATAATGATGATGTTAGACAAGGAGAAAGTAAATTGTAAGTATAATACAGCACCTGCTTGTGGATTGTATTTAGTTAATGTTTACTATTAAATTAGGGTATGAATGAATTAGATTTAATGGATAGTAGTAAAAATGATTATCAGTTGGTTACAGAACTAAGTAAAATTGTTAGAAGTTATAAAGATAAAAATAAACCAGTTGATAAAGATTTTGTTTATAAAGTTGCAAATGTGTGTTTAATTAATAATGAAGTAGATTTAAAAAATGGTTTGATAATTGTTGGTAACTCTAAAGAAATTGAAAATGATTATGAATCTTGTTATGGTGATGATATGATTACATATTCACAATTGTCTTTGAGAAATTTTTATAAACGGATAGATAATTTTGGAAGTGCATATAATTTTGGCAATCATAATATGCTTTCTTATTATTCTGTAATATGCACTTTAATTCATGAAATATCTCATGCTAGACAGGATTATATTGCAAACAATTATCCTTATTCATTTGCTGGAATGATTTATTCCTATTGTAGTAATGTTTTTGAAAGTGAGCCACTTTTTTATGATATATACTATGATTGTTTTCCAGAAGAAAGAAATGCATTTCTAAGAGGAAATTATATTGCTAATATGGTAATTAAGCATGTTTATGGCTATAAATTATCACTTTTTTTCAAGGAATTATTTTTTGAAGAATTACTTATTAATTATGACTATGATATGTATCCATTGAAAAGATTTGGTGATGCTTGTAAACAGTTTGGATATGACTATTTTGATAGATTAATTCCTGATGTTGAACTAACTCATGAAAATTTTTTTGAACGTGTTTGGTGTGGTTATAAGGTAACTGAAGATGAATTTAATCACTTGATTGATTTATGTATTAGTATATCTTATCCGAATAATGATGAAGTAAAAGAATATTTAAAAAAATCTTCGATAAAAAGATTAATTTTAGATTATAAAAAGAAATAAAATTATATTTTATAATATTGAAGAAGATTTATTAGAATAATTATTTTGTTTGTTAGATCTATTATTTCTGATATTATTTTTTAAATAGGTTTATAATATAAATAGACAATAAATTAATATTTTGATATTATTTAGGTGTGATGTAGAATGAATATATTAATTAATGGACATAATATTTATTTAATTTTATTAGTAACTTTTATATGTTGTGTTTTATTAGTGCCTCTTGCTAAAGTTGTAGCAAAACATATTGGAGCAATAGATATACCTAATGAGAGAAAGGTACATAAAAAACCGATGCCTAGATTGGGTGGATTAGCAATATATTTAACATTTTTAATTGGTTATATGTTATTTGCACCTATTAACGAACAGATGATTTCAATTCTTATTGGAGGATTTATAATTATTATTCTTGGAATATGTGATGATATTAAACCAATTAGAGCAAGATATAAATTTTTAGTTCAGATAGTAGCTGCTTCTATTGTTGTATTTTATGGTAATATTTATTTACCTAATATAAGTGCTTTAGGATTATCTATTGAATTTGGTAAATTTGGTTATCCGTTAGCAATATTTTTTATTATTTCTATAATTAATGCGATAAATTTAATTGATGGTTTAGACGGACTTGCTAGTGGTACGAGTGCAATATTTTTTGCAACAATTACTATTATTGCTGTTTTACTTGATAGGTTATATGGGCTTGATGTAGTTTTATGTGTTATTATGCTCGGCAGTACTTTAGGATTTTTAGTTTATAATAAACCGCCAGCTTCAATATTTTTAGGTGATACTGGAAGTACATTCTTAGGCTTTATTATTGCGATTATAGCTTTGCTAGGATATAAAACTGCGACATTTACTAGTTTAATTATTCCAATATTTATTTTATTTTTACCGATACTTGACACTGTGTTTGCAATGATTAGACGCTATTTAAAGGGAGAAAATATAGGTGAGCCTGATAAGGAACATTTACATCATCAATTGCTTAAACTTAATAATAGTACTACTAAGACAGTATTAATTATGTATGGAATTGATATTCTATGTTCTGTAATAAGTGTATTATATGCTTTAGGGTATAATTTAATTGCAATTGTTTTATATTTAATTTTATTTGTATTTATATTATTTTTGATATATAAAACTGATATATTATTTAAACATAAATAGAATTTTTATTTATGTTTTTTTGATTATTTGATAAAATTTTTTTAGAAAGAGATTTTTTATGAAGAAATTAATTAATAAAGAAAAATTAGGATATGTATTTTTAGTTTTTATGTGTTTGTCTTGTTTACTTGATTTACATATTTTTTATAATAGATTTGCCACTTTAATAAGATTATTTTTTATTTTAATATTTTTTGGTATATCATTTATTAAATTTAGTAGTAAAAAAGATAGATTTAAATTAATTGTTTATTTACTATTTGTACTTTTATATACTATTTTGCATTTGATATTTGTAGATAATTATTTAATGGAAGAATTATTATATATATTTAAAATGACTTCTAATGTTTTACTTTTTTATAGTGTGTATTCGATGAATATAGATTATAAAAAATCTATTAAGTTTATTAAAATTATTCTTTGGTTTATATGTGGTTCAATAGTGTTATGTAACTTTTTAAAATTAGGTTATTCTTCTTATAATTTTAACTATTTAAAATATAATATATTTGATTGGTTTAAAAATATAAATGGATATTTTGAAGATTTTTCTGGCAAAGGTTTCTTTCATTTAGCTAATCAAATAGTTGGAGTTGTTCTTTTATTCTATCCAATGCTTATTAATGAAGTTAAGGAAAATAAAAAAGTAATGGATATAGTTCTTCTTAATGTATGTAGTTTAAGTATGTTAATGATAGGAAATAGAACATCAAGTGCTGGTCCATTAATAATATTAATATTTAGTTTTGTAATTTATTTGTTTCTTGTTACTATAAAAAGGGAGAAATTATCTATTAAGTATATTTTAATTTTGGTATTTAGTATGATTTTTATAAATGTATTTTTATATAATGCGCCTATTGTTAAAAGAGATAAATATTATAACGATTTAGATAATAGTGTTGCTGATGTTAATAAAGAAGATTATATTATAACAACTAGAGATATCCTTTTAGATAAAAATTTAAATATAAATTTTATTGATAATTATTATCCTTATGATCAAGATCAAGAATTTTGGGATAATTTAGTTAATTCAAATATTGATTTTAAAGATTCAAGATTAATTGAATTAAAGATTGCTCAAAGATTAGTTGAGTTAAGTGATAACAAATTATATAAATTTGTTGGTATAGGTTACTATAAAATTATTAGTGTTTGTAATATTGAAAGAGATTATGTAATGCAGTATTATAGTGTTGGTATTTTGGGATTAGTAATCTTTATTGGATTTTATTTTATTATCTATATTAAAATGTTATTTAAAGTATTTATTAATTTAGATAAGAAATTTAATTATTTAAATATTATGCTTTTAAGTGGCATAGGTATTAATTTAATTGTTGCTTATTTAAGTGGGAATATTCTTAATGCTTTAAGTTCGACTATACCATTAACGATTTGTTTAGGTATTGCTTATAATGAAATTAGAGTTGAAAGATCATGTAAAGTACTTAATTATAACATCTGTAAATTAAATAGAGATGAAATTATTAATGAATTAAATAATAGTGACAATAGAAATATTTTATTTAATATGAATCCGATAATTATGGTAAATTTTAATGATAATAAAGAATATAAAAAATTTATTAATAAGGAAAGGTATAATATTCCTGATGGTTTTGGTACTATCGTTGGATTAAAATTTAAAGATAATAAGGGGTATAGTCAAATAACTGGTGTTGATATGTTTAATTCTTTGGTAGATAATGCATTTAAATATGGTAAGAAAATTTATTTATATGGTGCTAAAAAAGAAGTTATTGAAAAGACTGTTAAAGTATTAAAAGAAAAGTATATTAATTTAAATATATGTGGGTATATGAGTGGATATAGTAAAGAAAAAGATTTATTAAATGATATTAAAAAATGTAAACCAGATTATTTATTTGTTGGTATAGGATCACCTAAACAAGAAGAATTTATTATTAGAAATGAAAAGTTGTTTAGAAATATAAGTGTTATTATGCCTGTTGGTGGTACATTTGATGTTGTATCTGGATTAAAGAAAAGAGCACCGATTATTTATCAAAAACTACATTTAGAATGGTTATATAGAATGATTAAAGAACCTAAAAGAATTAAAGATAATGTTAAGATATTAAAATATTTATATTTGGTAATATTTAAAAATCGAGGTAAAGATGATTAAATGTTAAGTTAAACGAATTAATTAAGGATAAAACTATTTCTAAAGATAGTAAAGTATTATTTGTTAATGATGGTTCTAAAGATAAAACTTGGGATATTATATGTGAATTAAATAAAAAAATAAATTATTTAGTGGAATTAATTTATCAAGAAATGGAGGACACCAAAATGCGTTGGTAGCAGGGCTTATGACTGCTAAAGAAAATGTTTAATTTTGCATGGGATGTGATAATATCTTTTAGTGTTAAACAAATAAGAATGATTCTTGATTTAGGTATATTTATTTGTATGATAAGTTTTGTAGTACTTATTTATTGTTTAATTAGAAAGATTAGCGGTGCTACTGTGGAAGGATGGACATTTATTGCTTGTTCATTATGGCTTTTAGGTGGTATTTAAATGTTTTCACTTGGTATAATTGGAGAATATGTTGGTAATGTTTATAGTGAAGCTAAAGCAATACCTAGATATATTATTCAAGATAATTTATTAGAAAAGAGGGGAAAATAATTGAGAAAAGAAATATTGGTTTTTTCGATAATTTTAATAATTTGTCTTATTGTTTCTAAGTTTGTTTTTTCTTTTGCATTTGTTCATGGGGATTCAATGAGTCCTACATTTAGTGATAAACAGTTAATTTTTATAAATAAAACTGATAGGAATTATAATGATAATGATATTATTATTTTTAAAAAGAAGGATCGAAAATTAATAAAAAGAGTTGTTGCAGTTCCTGGTGATAAAATTGTTATTAAAGATAGTTGTCTTTATGTTAATGATAAATATTACGAAAATATTAATATAGAATGGTTTCATTTTAATCAAAAAGATTATCAATTAAAGGATGATGAATACTTTGTTTTAGGTGATAATTTATTAAATAGTATTGATAGTAGGTATAGTGAGATTGGTTTGGTTTATATGAATGAAATAATTGGTAAAGTAATTTGTTGATTATTTAAATATATGTGTTAAAATTATATTTAGTTAGAGGGTATATTATGTTGTTTAAAATTTTAGGTACGTTAATGTACTGGTGTTATGGTTTATCAGAAAATTATGGAATTGCAATTATATTTTTTACTTTTTTAAGTAAAATAATTTTGCTTCCTATAAGTATATGGGTTCAAAAAAACTCTATTAAAATGGTTAAGATGCAGCCTGATATTTATAAAATCAAAATTAATTATTTTGGGGATAAGGATAAGATAGCTGATGAAACATCAAAATTATATAAAAAAGAAAAATATAATGCTTTTGTTTCTTTAGTTCCATTACTTATTCAAATTGTTTTACTATTAGGAGTCGTTGAAGTAATTAATAAACCACTTACGTATATCTTAAATGTTGATAATAATGAAATTGTTTCATTAAAGGATGATATTGTTAATAAATATGATAATTTGTCAATTGATTCTTCTTCTTTGGAACTTAACATTATTAATGAAATTAAAAATAATGATATTCATACTTTTAAAAACATTTCTGTTTCTACTGTAAATAAAGTTCAAGATTTTAGTTTTAGTTTTTTAGGTTTTGATTTAAGCTGGATTGCTGATGTTAAAGGTGGATTATCAATTTTAATTCCTATTATTGCAGGAATTAGTGCATTTATTATGTGTTTTGCTCAAAATTTAATGAATGTTCTACAACAAGAACAATCAAAATTTAATAAATGGTTTATGGTAATATTTTCAGTTGCATTATCTTTATATTTAGGATATTTTGTTCCAGCTGGTGTTGCTTTATATTGGACTTCAAGTAATTTACTTGCAATTTTAATACAATGGTTTTTGAATATTATTATTAACCCTAAAAAATATGTTGATTATGAAAATTTAGAAAAATTACAAAAGGAATATAATGAAATTGCTTCTTTAGATAAAAAAGTTAAGAGAAGTAAGGAACAAAAGAAAAAAGAAAAAGAAGATTATAAAAAATTCTTTAAAATTGCTAATAAACATTTAGTTTTTTATTCAGAAAGTAATGGTTTTTACAAATATTATAAAGGTATTATAGAATATTTATTAAAACATACAAATATAGTTATTCACTATATTACTAGTGATTATAATGATAATATTTTTAATATGGAAAAAGAATATTCAAATCTTAAGGCATATTATATTGAAGAAAAAAAATTAATCACCTTAATGATGAAAATGGATGCTGATGTGGTTGTTATGACTATGCCAGATTTAGAAAATTATCATATTAAAAAAAGTTATATTAGAAAAGATATTGTTTATGTTTATATTCCTCATGGAATTGATAGTATTAATTTAACTCAAAGATATAAATCAATAAATGCTTATGATATTTTCTTTGCTGCTGGAAAATATCAAAGAGAAGAGGCCGAAGCAACAAACAAATTATTTAATTTAAATAATAAAATCTATGATTGGGGATATACATTACTTGATGATATGGCTGACAATTATAAAGAAAAGAAATCAACTGATAAAAAATCTATTTTAATTGCTCCATCTTGGCAAAAGGACAATATTTGTGATTTATGTTTAGATCAGCTACTAAATGAAATGATGGTTAATGAAAACTATAATATAATAGTTAGACCACATCCTCAAGAAGTGAGACATAAAGCAGAAAAATTTGAAGCATTAAAAGAAAAGTATAAAAATAATAAAAATGTATATATTCAAACTGATTTTTCAAATAATTCATCTATATTGGATGCTGATTTATTGATTACTGATTGGTCTGGAATTTGTTATGAATATGCATTTACTACTAAAAAACCGGTTGTATTTATAAATACACCAATGAAAATTATGAATCCAAACTATAAGGATATAAACATAGAACCTTATTCTATTTGGTCTAGAGATGTGATTGGAAAAAGTATTGAGGTAGATAATATAAGTAAAGAATTAAATAATGATATAGATTATTTATTAAAAAACAAAGATAAATATACTAAAAAAATAGATGATTTGTATCATGATTCAATATATAATATTGGAAATTCTGGAGAAGTTGGTGCTAAATACTTAGTTGAAATAATAAAAAGTAAAATTGACGAAAGGAGAAAAAATGAAAAATAAAATTTGTAAATTTGGTATGATTATTTTCTTTTCATTTTCATTTATGATTTTATTTAGTGATAATGTACTTGCTTATATTGATCCGTCTGTTATGACTTACGCCATACAGGCAATAGCAGGAATTGTTATTGCAATAGGTGCTTTTGTTGGTATATATTTTAGAAAAATTAAAAAGAATGTTACTAATAAATTAGGCATTGATGAAAATAAAAATAAAGAAATTGAATCAGACGAGATTAAAATTGAAAAATAATTATATATTAACACTCTATTTTGAGTGTTTTTTATTGAAGTGTTCAAAAAAAGATGTTATTATTTAATTATGAACAAAATATAGTATAGGAGTTGATTGTATGAAAAAATACATATGTTTAATATTTTTGTTTATTTTATTAATTACAACTGGTTGTTCAAAAAAAGCTGGTCAAGTTGTAATTTATACATCTATGGAGGAAAATCGTAATAAGGCTTTAAAAGAGCAATTAGCTGAAAAGTTTCCTGATAAAGATATAGTTGTTCAATATTTATCAACTGGAAATAGTGCTGCAAAGATAAAAAATGAAGGCACAAATGTAGAAGCCGATATTATACTTGATTTGGAAACTGCTCATATGGTTGAACTAGAAGAAAATTTTGCTGATTTATCATCTTTTGATACAAGTATTTATCTTGATGGAGTTAATAAATCAAATAGATATTTAACTTGGACTAAATATACTATGGCATTAATTATTGATAAAAACTATTTTGATAAGCATAATTTATCAGTACCAAAAACTTATGATGATTTGTTAAAATCTGAATATAGGAATTTAATTGCTATTCCTGATCCTAAAACATCAGGAACTGGTTATGCATTTTATTTAAATGCTGTTAATATAATGGGTGAAGATAACGCTATTGAGTATTTTAAGAAATTAAAAAACAATTTAAGAGAATTTACAACATCTGGTTCTGGGCCTACAAACTTATTAAAACAAGGTGAAATAGCTATTGCAATGGGAATGACAAGTCAAGGGGTAGAAGCTATAAATGAAGGTTATAATTTTAAAATTGTTTCTTTAAAAACTGGTGCACCATATAATACTACTAGTTTTGGTATTATTAAGGGAAGAGAAAACAAAGAAAATGTACGTGAAGTTTTTGAGTGGTTAATGAATGATTTTGGAAAATATGATAAAGAGTATTATCTTCCTGATAAGATTCTTAAAAATCAAGAAGTTAAAGTTAAAAATTATCCTACAAATTTAAAAGATGCAAAAATGGATGGTATAGATAGTGTTAGCGTCAAACAAGATTTAATTAGCAAGTGGGAAAAAGTTAATGGCTAGTATTGAGGTTAAAAATATTTCAAAAATTTTTGATAATAAATTAGTATTAAATAATTTGAATTTTAATGTTAGTGATGGAGAATTATTATCTATACTGGGTAAATCAGGTTGTGGTAAAACAACTTTGTTAAAAATATTAATTGGAATTGAAAAACCTTCTAGTGGAATTATTTTAAAAAATAATAAAAATATTACAAAATATGATATTTCTAAAAGAGGAATGGGAATCGTTTTTCAAAATTATGCATTATTTCCAAATATGACTGTTCTTGAAAATGTTTCTTATGCTCTAAATAATAAATTGAAAGATAAGAAGAAGGCCAATGAACAAGCAATGGATATTATTTCGATGGTTAATTTAGATGATCATATTAATAAATATCCAAATGAGTTATCTGGTGGTCAGATGCAAAGAGTTGCAATTGCTAGAACGTTAGCTCTTAAACCTGATGTTATTTTGTTTGATGAAGCATTAAGCGCATTGGATGCGGAAAATAAAATAATTCTTAGAAATAAAATAAGAGAACTTAATAAAAAATTTAATATTACAATGATTTTTATTACTCATGATCAAGAAGAAGCATTTTCGATATCCGATCGTGTGATGATAATGAATGATGGTTGTATTGAACAAATTGATAAACCAAGTGAAATTTTTAAACATCCTGCATCAAAGTATGTAGAAGATTTTGTAGTCAAACACTTAAAAGAAAAAGTAACATCAATTCAAAAATGTGTTAAGGTTGATATGTGATGAAAAAAATTAAAATAAGTAAAACAGGAGGATTAGTGTTATTATTTTTAATCTTTTCTGTTTTATTTCCAATTTCAAAATTGTTTATTTACGTTAAGTGGGATACTTTTGGCAAGTTAGTTACTTCTGAAGCTTTTATAACTGCATCTAAAAATTCACTTTTAGTAGCATCTATCTCAACAGTTCTATCTGTTTTAATTGCATATATTCTTGCTTATACTTTGAATAGAGTTAATATTAAATTTAAAAAGTTTTTTAAGATTGTATTTGTACTTCCAATGCTTATTCCATCTGTATCACATGGTCTAGGTTTAATTAATCTGTTTGGTAATAATGGAATTATATCAAGATATTTTGATTTTAACATTATCGGACCTATTGGTATTATAATTGGATCAATAATGTATTCTTTTCCAGTTGCATTTTTAATGTTGGCTGATGGATTTAAATATATTGATAATAATATGTATTATGTTTCAAAATCGCTTAATTTAAATAATTTTCAAATATTTAAAAATGTTACTTTGGTTTATTTGAAAAAATCTATTCTATCATCTATATTTGCTGTGTTTACTATGATTTTTACTGATTATGGTGTTCCAATAGCGGTAGGTGGAAAATTTAATACTTTACCTGTATTTTTATATAAAGAAGTTATTGGTTTACTAGATTTTTCAAAAGGAACTATGATTGCTATGTTTTTACTTATTCCTGCAATAATTTCTTTTTTAGTTGATACTTTTGTTAAGGATTATAATAATGAAAATACTGGTAATAAAGATTATTATAGTTCTAATAAAGTTTTATCTATATTTTTAAAGTCATTTGTTGTTTTGATTATGATTTTAATTTTTGTTGTACTTGGATCATTTGTTTATTATGCATTTGTTGATAATGTTGTACTAAATAATTCGTTTTCTTTAAAGCACTTTGAATATGTATCTGAAAATGGTATATTTGATTATTTATTAAATTCATTAGTTATTTCTTTGTTTGTGGCAATAATCGGAACATTTATTTCTTATTTTGCTGCTTATAATACGGCTAGAATTAAAGGAAAAATGTCTAAAGTAATTCATTTATTTACAATAATTACTTTAGCTATACCTGGTATCGTATTGGGGCTTGCTTATACGATTTGTTTTAGAGGAACTTTTATTGCTAAT
Source organism: uncultured Bacilli bacterium (assembly GCA_947522695.1). Classification (GTDB taxonomy): domain Bacteria; phylum Bacillota_I; class Bacilli_A; order RF39; family UBA660; genus CAG-533. The sequence goes on from CANNTX010000001.1 coordinate 24,134, forward strand.
ACTTTTACTATAATTATAATTTGTAACATTGTACACTTTATAGCATCACCTTATTTAATGGCTTATAATGCACTTTTAAAAGTTAATAATAATTATGAAGTTGTTGCTTCAACATTAAATATAAGTAAATTTAAAATTATTATGGATGTTATTATTCCTTGTACTAAGAGTACTATTATAGAAATGTTTTCTTATTTTTTTGTTAATAGTATGATTACAATTTCAGCTGTTACATTCTTATATACAGCTTCAACAATGCCTATTTCATTATTAATAAATAATTATGAAGGAAACATGATGTTAGGAGAAGCTGCAATTGTTTCTATTATAATTTTATTTATTAATTTATTGATTAAATTTATTGGTAATATTATTATTTCAAAAGATAGAAAGAAGGTTTATGTTAATGATTAATGAAAATGAATTTGAGGTATTGGTTTGCTTAGAAAAGGAAAAAAGAAATATTTCTCAACGTGAAATATCTAAAATTACAGGATTGTCATTAGGCACTGTTAACAAAAGTTATTCTAATTTAATAAATAATGGTTTTATTGGTAGTAATGGATTAATTACTGATAGTGGTATTAATACTTTGGAACCATATAGAGTTAAAAGAGCAATATTTTTAGCAGCTGGTTTCGGTTCGCGAATGGTTCCAATTACATTAAATACTCCTAAACCTTTAGTTAGAGTAAATGGTAAAAGAATTATTGAAACTCTATTAGATGCTGTTAGTGTTGCTGAAATTCCTGAAATTGTTATTGTTACTGGATATTTAAGTGAACAATTTGATATTTTATGCAATAAATATCCTAATATAAAAATTGTTTATAATAAACATTATAATGAAATGAATAATATATCATCTGCCTATGCTGTTAAAGATTTATTTCAAAATGCATATGTTATGGAGTCTGATCTTGTATTATATAATCCAAATATTATTAGAAAGTATGAATATCATTCTAACTTTTTAGGAAAAAAAGTTGATGTTACAGATGATTGGTGTTTTGATGCTAAAAATGGGATTATAGTAAGAGAAAAACAGGGTGGTTATAATTGTTATCAAATGTATGGCATATCATATTATGATGAAGATGATGGCAAGAAAATAGCTAATGATTTAGAAAAAGTTATTAATATGCCTGGCGGCAAAGAAAAGTATTGGGAACAAGTTGTATTAGATGTTTGTAAAAATAATTATAAAATCTATGTTAAAGAATGTCATGATGGTGATATAATAGAAATAGATTCATTTAATGAATTAAAAAAGATTGACAAATCTTATGATGTGTAATTGGGAGTTGTTTGATGAATGAAAAAATTTAAATTTAAGGATTTAATATTTCCTTCAATTGTTTCTTTTGTATTGTCATTTATGTTGGTTATTTATGAACCAATTATTACATATGCTGCAAATACGGATGATTATTGGTTTAGTTTTAAAACATTAATTTTAAACAATTTATTGTTATTTTTGATATTATTTTTTGTAGGTGTTATTTTTAGTGTTATAGTGTACTTTTTAACATTATTACTTAATAAAAGAAGTTTATATAATTTATATTTAATTTTATTATTTGTTACATTTATTACTACATATATTCAAGGTAATTTTTTGGCTGGTTCTTTACCAACCCTAGATGGTTCTCCTATTATTTGGAATGATTATACTAAACAAGGTGCTTTATCCGTTGCTTTATTGTGTATACTACTTGGTTTAAGTACATTCTTATTTGTTAAATATAAAGAAAAAGTTTTTACTTATATGAAATATATATCATTTGCTGTTTTTGCGATGTTATTTGTTAGTTTAAGTACCACTTTATTAACAAGTAAAGATATATATGCAAATAAGGGAACAATTACTGCTACTAATGATAATATAACTAATTTATCAGAAAATAAAAATTTTTTAATTTTACTTGTTGATATGGCTGATTCTAAAACATTTGATAAAGTTTTAAAACAAGTGAATAAGGAAGATATTTTTAAAGATTTTACATATTTTCCTGATACATTGGCGGCATATCCATTTACTCGTGAATCTATCCCATTTATTCTATCTGGTGAATGGTTTGAGGAACAAAAATCTTTTACAGATTACTATAATGATGCATTAAATAATTCGAAATTTTTAGAAGAACTAAAAAAGCAAAATTATGATATAAATATTTATGAAAGTGATTTAAATTGGACTGATAATAAAGCACTAGATGTTAATAATATTAAGGATATTAATTTTGCCATTGATAAAATTTCTTTATATAAGCAAGAGTTTAAATATATTTTATTTAAATATTTGCCTTTTCCTTTAAAGAAATATTCTAAAGTTGAATGGATTGATTATAAGTTATGTAGAAAAGAAAATCTCGATTCTGATAATCTATTTAATATGGATAATAAAGTAAATTATGATTTGTTGGATGAAGTTAATATTCAAAAAAGTAATTATTTTCAATTTTTACATATAGACGGAGGTCATTATCCATGGGATTCTGATTCCAATTTTAATAAGGTAGAAAATGGTACTTATGAGCAAAAAATCGAGGCTTCAATTAAGGTTATTGATAAGTATATTAAAAGAATAAAAGATGCTAAATTATATGATAATTCAGTAATAATGGTTCTTGCAGATCACGGAAATAATGGTTATGATCCTGTTGGAAGACAAAATCCAATTCTATATATTAAAGGTGTAAATGAAAAACATAATAAATTATTTGTGTCTAACAAAAAAGTTTCTTATACTGATTTAAATGATTCTATTTATTATGATTTATTAAATGGCAAAAATAGTTCCGAATTATTACCGGAAGTTCAAAAAAATAGAATTAGAAGATTTATTTGGTATAAAGATTATGATGAATTATACGAACAATTTTTAGATGGTCATGCTTGGGAAACGAATAAATTAAAAAATTCTGGCAAAAAATATGGTAAATAAGCTATTAAAAGTGATAAATTATCACTTTTTTCTTTTAAAGATTTTATATTATTGTTATAATTAATTAGAGGTTAATATATGAAAAGAATAATAAATAATTTAAAATATGTATATAAGAAATATTCTTTTTTACTTGAACAATTGGTTTCAAGAGATTTTAAAGTAAAGTATAAAAGAAGTATTTTAGGTGTTCTTTGGAGTTTGTTATATCCTGTTTTAATGATGTCTGTTATGGCAGTTGTATTTTCAAATGTTTTTAAATTTTCTACACCTGGTGTTAGTTATTTAGCATATTTACTTATAGGACTAACATATTTTAACTATTTTACTGAGGCAAGTAATTTGGCTATGAGTAGTGTTGTTGCTAATTTTAGTTTAATTAATAAAGTATATATTCCAAAATATATATTTCCACTTTCAAAATGTATTTTTGTTGGAATTAATTTTCTTCTTACATTAATTCCATTATACATAGTAATTATTGCGACTGGTACTGGACTTAATTGGTATCATTTGTTATTACCTTTTTCTTTTATTTGTTTATTTTTATTTACGATAGGAATGGGTTTTATACTTGCAACTATTTCTGTATTTTTAAGAGATATGTTTTATATTTACGGAATCGTAACAACAATTTGGAATTATTTAACCCCTATTATGTATGATATAAATATTATATCGAATCCTACATTACAATTATTAATGAAATTTAATCCAATGTATCAATTTATTAATTTTGCAAGAACTATTATTCTATATCATAATTGTCCGACATTAGGTCAATTTTTAGGATGCTCTATATCTTCAATTGTTGTATTTATAATTGGATGTATTTTATTTAAAAAGAAACAAGATAAATTTATTTATTATGTATAAGAGGTGAATGTTAAATGGTAAATTCTAAAAACGAATTAACTAACATTGATAATAATTTTAATCCAATGATTGAGGTTAAAGATGTTTCTATGAAATTTAATTTAGGAATTGAAAAAGGTTTTTCTATTAAACAATGGTTTGTAGATATAGGAAAACATAAGAATAAAGTCAATAATGATTTTTGGGCTTTAAAAAACATTAATTTTAATATTAATAAAGGAGAAGTTATTGGTTTTATTGGATCTAATGGGGCTGGCAAATCTACATTATTAAAGGTTGTAGCTGGTGTAATGAAGCCAACAATTGGAAAGGTAAATGTTTATGGAAATATTTGTCCCATGATTGAGTTGGGTGCTGGGTTTGATTATCAACTAACTGCCAAAGAAAATATTTATTTGAATGGTGCTGTATTAGGATATTCTAAGGAATTAATTGATAAAAAGTTTGATGAAATTGTTGAATTTTCTGAACTTAAAGATTTCTTAGATGTTCCTGTTCAAAATTTTTCTTCCGGTATGGTTGCAAGACTTGCTTTTAGTATCGCTACAATTGTTAATCCAGAAATTCTTATTGTTGATGAGATTTTATCAGTTGGTGATATCGCTTTTCAAGCTAAAAGTGAAGCTAAGATGTTGGAAATGATTGGTGGAGGAACAACTGTATTGTTTGTTTCACATTCAGTTGAGCAAATTAAGAAAATGTGTGATAGAGTAATATGGTTAGATCATGGCAAAATGATAAAAATGGGTGGAAAAGAAATTTGTGATGAATATATTGAATTTATGAAGGGAAAATAATGATGAAAAAAATACTAACAGTACTTATTCCTGTATATAATACTGAAAAATATATAAAAAGATGTTTAGATTCACTGATTGATGAGTCTATTATAGATAACATAGAAATTTTAATTGTAAGTGATGGCTCTAAAGATAATTCAATTACGATTGCTAGGGATTATGAAAAAAAATATCCAAATAGCATAAAAATAATTGAAAAAGAAAATGGAGGTCATGGTTCAACTATTAATAAGGGATTAGAAATAGCAACTGGGAAATACTTTAGAGTTCTAGATAGTGATGACTGGTTTAATACTTTTGATTTTGTAAAATTAGTTAATTACCTAAAAAATGATGATTCTGATTTAATTGTTACAAATTATTCACAAGAGCATGTTTATGATGGGAAAACTATTTATTTAGAATACAAAAATTTAGTTGATAATAAAATTTATGATATTGATAAAATTGATTTATCAATATTAAATGGTGAATATTTTGTTATGGCTACTTCAACTTATAAAACTGAATTACTTAGAAAAGCTAAATTACATTTATTCGAAAAAACCTTTTATGTTGATATGCAGTTTAATGTTATAGGTTTTTCTTTAGTTAAAACTTTTAAATATTATGATTTAGATATTTATAGATATTTTATTGGAAGAAAAGATCAAAGTAATAATTTTGCCTCATTAGTTAAAAATCAAGAAAATCATGAAAAAGTAATGAAATGTCTAGTTGATTATTATTGTGAAAATGTAGATAATTTTAGTGATAATAGAAAAAAGTATTATAGTTTAATAATTTATTATATGTTGTATACTCATTATTCTATATATTGTTTATACGATTCTAATCATTCTAGAGCATATAATAAGGTTATAAATTTTGATAAATATTTAAAAAATAAATCTTTGGATTTATATAATAGATCAAATATATCTTTCATAAAAGCAAATAGAAAGACAAATTTTGTTTTTGTTAAAATAAACGGAAAGTTATTGAATAAGCTAATAAGTTTGGCTAATTTATTTAGGAGGTAATTGGTGTGAAAAAGATATTAGTAATAAGTTGGTTTTTTCCTCCTGTTAATTCATCTGAGGGAATCGTAACATATAAACTTTTAAATAATTCTAAATATAATTATGATGTATTTACTCAAAAAGGTAATGCAAGTTGGTCCTACGGGAATAAAGATGATTTACCATTAAATAATAATATTAATTGTGTGTTTTCAGATGCTACGAATTTAGATGATTTTATAAATTCAGCATATGAATTTTTTGTAAATAATTCTAATAAATATGACATTGTTATGACAAGGTCTATGCCTGAAGAATCACATATAATTGGAATGAAAATAAAAAAATTTAAACCTGATATTAAATGGATAGCTTCTTTTGGTGATCCAATCGGGAATAATCCTTTTACTTTATTAGCTTTAAAAAATGTTAATCCATATTCTTTAAAGAAAAGATATGAAGTTAAAATGTCATTAAAGTCAGTATTATCTCCATTTAGAATGTATCGTTCAATTAGATACAATATTAGAAATAAAAAACAATATAATATGTATATTAAGTCAAAAAATTATTTAGAAAAGAAAATTGTTAATACTTGTGATTATATAATTTGTAATAATAGTTATCAAGTTGATTATATTTCTAAAAATAATAATATAGATAAATCTAAATTTATAATACTTCCCCATTCTTATGATAAAAAATTATATCCAAATGTTAAGAAAAATAATGATAAAATAATTTTTAGATATATTGGTCATTTAGATGATATAAGAACACCAAAATTATTTTTAGAAGCCATAAATCTATTAAACACAAAATATGATGACTTTAAAGATAAAGTTCAATTTGAATTTTATGGTAATATGTCTATAAATGATAAAGTATATATTTTGGATAATGAATTAACCGACGTTGTTAAAATACGTAAACCTATAAATTATTTGAAAAGTTTAGAAGTTATGAAATCTAGTGATTGGCTGATTCATATAGATGCAAATTTATTTAATATTATGGATAAAAATGTATTTTTTGCGGCTAAGCTTGCTGATTATATTGGAAGTGGCTCAAATATATTTAGTATAACAATGCTTGATGGTGCTAGCGCAGATATTTTAAGAGGAATGAACGCTGTGGTAACAACTTATTCTTTAAATGATATTGCCAATTATTTATATCTAATTGTTTATAATAATTATAATGTTAAATTAAATACTGATTATTCAAAAAATTTTGATGCGAAAAATGTTGCTAATGATTTTGATAATTTTGTAAAAAATGAGGTGTTAAATGAAAACTAAATATTTAATAGTTGGTGCAGGTATTTCTGGCTTAACATTTGCAAGTTATTGTAAAGATGATTATATAATTATTGAAAAAGAAAATGAAGTTGGTGGTTATTGTAAAACTCATTATAAAGATGATTATGTATGGGATTATGCTGGTCATTTCTTTCATTTTAAAACTGATGAATTTAAGAAAAAGTTTATTGATAGTTTGGATAAAAATGATTTTGTTACGCAAGATAAAAAAACATTTATTTATTTTGATGATAAGTTAATTGATTTCCCTTTTCAAACACATATTCATGAACTTTCTAAAGATAAATTTATAGATTGCTTATATGATTTATTTAACAAGGAAGAAAAAGAAAATTATGATAATTTTTTAGATATGCTTTACGGAAAATTTGGTAAATCAATTACAGAAATGTTTTTAAAACCTTATAATGAAAAATTATATGCTGTTGATTTAACAAAACTCGATAAGGATGCAATGGGAAGATTTTTTCCATATGCTGATATAAAAGCAATAATTAATAATATGAAACAAAATAAAGTTAACTCATATAATAATACATTTATGTATCCAAAAAAGGGTGCTCAAGTTATTATTGATGTTTTGATGAAGGATATTGATAAAAATAAAATTTTATTAAATTCAATGATAGAAAGTATTGATTTAAATAATAAAATAGCTAAACTTAATAATGGAAAAGAAATACAATATGAATATTTGATAAATTCTATTCCTTTTGATAAATTTTTAAAACTTACTAATAACAAAGAATATATTAATTTCAGTGATAAATTAACATATAATAAGGTTTTGGTTTTTAATTTAGGATTTAATAAAAAATCAAGTTATAATAATCATCATTGGTTATATTTTCCGGATAAAGATATAAATTTTTATAGAGTTGGGTTTTATGATAACATATTAAATTCTAATAAATTAAGTATGTATATAGAGATTGGATATCCAAAAGATAATGTTATAACTTCAGATGAAATAGATAGACAACTTAAATTGACGTTAGATAATTTAAAAAAATGTAATATTATAGATGATTCATTTGTTTTAAATGCATATGAAAGTATTGTAATGGATCCTGCTTATGTTCATATTGATGCTAAAAATGATTTAAGGGTTAGAGAAATTATGAAGGAATTATCTAATAAAAATGTTTATAGCATTGGTAGATATGGTGGCTGGACATATTGCTCTATGGAGGACTGTATGGTTGAAGCAAAGGATTTGTATGAGAAAATAAGAGGTAATTTATGATTAAAGTAATGAGTATATTTGGAACTAGACCTGAAGCTATTAAGATGGCTCCACTAGTAAAGGAATTAGAAAAAAGAGAAGAAACTGAAAGTATTGTATGTGTTACAGCACAACATAGAGAAATGCTTGATCAAGTGCTTGAAACTTTTGATATTAAGCCTGATTATGACTTGAATATAATGAAACAAGGTCAAACTTTAGGTGATATAACTACTAGAGCTTTAACTGGACTTGAAGAGGTAATTAAAGAATGTAAACCTGATATTGTTCTTGTTCATGGTGATACTACAACTACGTTTGCTGGTGCACTTGCAGCTTTTTATAATCAAGTTATGATTGGTCATGTAGAAGCAGGGCTTAGAACAAATGATAAGTATAGTCCTTTTCCAGAAGAGATGAATAGACAAATGGTTGATTGTATGACTGATATGTATTTTGCTCCTACTAATTTAAGTAAGGAAAATTTACTTAAGGAAAATATTGAAGAAAGTAAAATATATATTACTGGTAATACGGCTATTGATGCTATGAGTACTACTGTTGATGATAATTATAGTAATTCGGAGTTAGATTTTGTTAAAGATGGAGAAAGATTAATTCTATTAACTGCTCATAGAAGAGAAAATTTAGGAGAACCTATGCGTCATATATTTAAAGCAATTAAGAGAATTGTAGATGAGTTTGACGATGTTAAGGTAATTTATCCTATTCATAAAAATCCTCTTGTTAGAGAAGTTGCTAATGAGGTATTTGGAGATTGTGAAAAAGTTAAATTGATTGAGCCTTTAGAAGTATTTGATTTTCATAATTTTATAAATAAATCTTATATGATTATGAGTGATAGTGGTGGTGTGCAAGAAGAGGCACCTAGTTTAGGTAAACCGGTGTTGGTATTAAGAGATACTACTGAAAGACCTGAAGGAATTGATGCTGGTACATTAAAACTTGTTGGTACTGATGAAGAAACTATTTATAATGAGGCTAAGAGATTACTTACAGACAAAGAAGAATATGAACGTATGAGTATGGCGTCTAATCCTTATGGTGATGGTCATGCTAGTGAAAGAATAGTAGATGCTATTATAAATAAATTTAATAATTAATTAAGAAATCTTTAAGGTTTCTTTTTTTGTTTTTATTAGATATAATTGTTTTAAGGTATAGGTGATTAAAGTGAAAGATAAAATAGCAAAATTTGTAAATGTGATGAAAAGGGATGGTTTTTTTAAGACTATTAAAAAAACTTTTACATATGTTATGGGAAATTATGTTAATAAAATAAATATTATTAAAAGGGTAAAATATGTAATTAATAAAGATAAAATTAGTGAAGAAATAGATGATATTCTTAATTTAGATTATGATAGAATTTTAGTTTGGAGAGGATCTTTTGGTTGGAATGTTCCTTTATATCAAAGGCCACAACAAATTGCTAATTATTTAATTAATAAAAGATGTTTAATATTGTATGAAGTTACTAGAATGACTGATAAAGTTGATTTTATTAAGAAAGAAAAAGATAATCTTTATTTAGTTAATTATGAAATTGGAGCTTTTGAAAAATTATTATTTAGTAAATTATGTAGAATTAATAAACCTAAATATTTACAATTGTATTCTACTTGTTGGGATGTAAGAAAAGATGAAGTAGATAATTATGTTAATAATGGGTTTAAACTTCTTTATGAATATATTGATGATTTAAATCCTAAATTAGCTGGAACTGATAAATTACCATTAAATGTTGCTGCTATTCATGATTATGTTATTAAGAATAAAGATGTTCTAGTTGTTACAAGTGCTGATAAATTATATGAGGATATGGTTAATAAGAGAAAATCCAAAGAAAACATTATTTTATCATCAAATGGGGTTGATGTAGAACATTTTAAACATGAAAAGAAAGATGTTTCTGTAATGGATGAAATAAAAAAAGAATATAAAATGATAATTGGATATTATGGTGCCTTAGCTAGTTGGTTTGATTATGGTCTTATAAGAAAACTTGCTAAACATTATAAAGATATTGCATTTGTTCTAATTGGAATTAAATATGATACAAGTTTTGATGATTCTAAAATAAATGAACTTGATAATGTTAAATATTTAGGTGCTGTTGATTATAATGAATTACCTAATTATGCAAATTATTTCGATATTGCATGGATACCATTTGTAGTTAATGAAATTACTCTTGCTACTAATCCTTGTAAATTATTTGAATATATGGCACTTAATAAGTATATTATTGCTTCTGATTTACCTGAATGTCATAAATATAAATCTGTAAATATTGCAAAAAATTATAAAGAATACGTTAATTTAATTGATAATTATAAAATAGATAAAAAGTATATTGATTTATTAAATAAAGAAGCTAATTTAAATAGTTGGGATAGTAAAGCTGATGATATTGTCAAATTATTAAAGAGTGTTGAATAGTTAGTATATTCAATACAAAAAGTTACTAGTTTTGTAAAGTTTTTGAATTACTAGTACAAAAACTTTGCTTTTTTTAACATATTATTGTGTTACTAATTATTATGAAATTAATGATATAATTAGTATTAAAGAATGGATTAGAAATAATTGCATCGATGAGATATGAATGGTTTGTAAATACTATTAATTTAGTGCTTTTTTTGTTATGATTATAACGTGATGTTATATGAAAATAAATATGTATGACTTTGATGATACCATTTATGATGGAGATTCAAGTGTTGATTTTATAAAATATTGTTATAAAAAAGGTTATGTTAAATTTAAAAATATATTAAAAATAATGGGTAGTTTTGTTAAATATTTTTTTGGAGTTATAGATATTACTGAATTTAAAGAGGTTTTATTTAGTTTTTTAAGTAATATAGATGATGGGGAAAGAGTTGTTAGTGAGTTTTGGAATGAACATTATAAGAATATTAAGAAATTTTATTTAGACAAAAATCATGAAAATGACATTATTAATTCTGCTAGTCCGTATTTTTTATTAAAGCCTGCTTGTGATAAGTTAGGTGTTAAAGATTTAATTGCATCTGATATTAATATTAAGAATGGTAAGTTTAAAGGTAAAAATAATAGTAAAGAAGTTAAGGTTAAAAATCTTAATAAAAAATATAAAGATTGTGTAGTTGATGAATGTTATAGTGATAATCCTTTTAATGATAAATATATTTTAGAACTTGCAAATAAATCTTATGTAGTTAAGGGAGAAAATTTATTTGATTATAAAGCATATAAACCTAGTTTTGCTAAATCTATATTTAGAAAATTATGGGATTTTTATAGAAATCATTTAGAAGTAATTAATTATTTGTTTATAGGTGGATGTACAACTATTATATCAATTTTAAGTTATGCTTTATTTGCTAAAGTTTGTGGTCTTGATTTAGTAGTATCTAATGTGTTATCATGGATTGTATCTGTATTATTTGCTTATTTTACTAATAGAGTTATTGTTTTTAATAGTAAAAATAAGAATTATATAAATGAGTTTATTTCATTTACGGGAAGTAGGGTTATTACGTTGATATTAGATACATTGTTAATGATTTTGTTTGTTAAGTCATTAAATATGAACGATATGATTGCTAAAGTAATTGTTCAAGTTGTTGTTATTATTGGAAATTATTTGATTAGCAAATTATTAGTGTTTAAGAAGTAGGTGTGAGTTTATGAAAAAGTTTATAGGTTTTTATAGAGATTGTGATTTACTTACTATGAGTGGTACTTTTATGGCTCTTTTGGGATGTATATTATCAATTAATGGAAGTAAAGTTATTCCGATATTTTGTTTAATAATTGCTGGGATATGTGATGCTTTTGATGGAAAGTTAGCAAGAAGAAGAAAGTCTAGTGAAATGCAGTGTGTATATGGTGTACAACTTGATTCACTATCTGATTTGATCTCATTTGGTGTTTTTCCTTTAGTTTATACAATTAATATACTACCAAAGAATTATTATTTTGGATGGGTTGCTTTAATATTTTATAGTTTATGTGGAATGATTAGACTTGCTTATTTTAATACACTTGATATTTGTAAAGAAGCTAATAAAGAATATTTTGTTGGAATGCCTATTACGTCTATTGCTATATTTTATCCGATTGTTTATTTATTTTTATGGTTAATTAAATTTAGATTCTATCCAGAAATTATATCTATTTTTATGATATTAGTCGGACTATCTTTTATAAGTACAATAAAAATTAAGAAGTTAGATGACAAGAAAAAAATTATGCTTTCTGTTGTTGGAATTTTATTTATTATAATTTTTTTAGTTTTTTGTTATTTTTGTAAGAAATAAAAAATCTGTATAAAAAATGATATAGATTTTTTTATTTTGCCAGATAAATTAATAAATTTAGGTATAGTAATTTTAAATTTTTGTTATTTGCATGATAGGCTTAAGTATAATAAAATGCATTTTGTAAGGAGATAGATTTAATGCTTGAACTTAAAAATGTAAGTAAGAAATATGATAGAGATGTTTTAAAGAAAATAAATTTGAAGTTTGGAAATAAAGGATTTATATGTTTAGTTGGTGAATCTGGTAGTGGTAAAACAACTCTTTTAAATATTATTGGTGGATTAGAACAACCGGATAGTGGAAAGGTAATTTTTAATGGAAATAATATAAAAAATATAGATAGTTCTTTTTATTGTAATCAGTTAGTTAGTTTTATTAATCAAAATTATAATTTAATTGATAAATATACTGTATTAGAAAATATTTTATTACCTATTGAACTAAGAAGAATAAGAAGTCCATGTAATGTGGATAATATATTAAAAATGTTAGGTATTCATAGTTTAAAAAATAAAAACGTAATATCTTTAAGTGGTGGTGAAAAACAAAGAGTAGCAATTGCGAGATGTATAGTACAAAATACGAGAGTAATTTTAGCTGATGAACCTACGGGAGCACTTGATTCGGAAAATGCTTATAGTGTAATGAGAATACTTAAGAATATATCTAAACAAAAATTGGTTATAGTTGTTACTCATAATAGAGAATTAGCTAATACTTTTGCCGATAGTATTATTAAAATAGCTGATGGTAGAATAGATGATAAATTAAATGTTATAAATAAAAATAAATATTTCAAAATAAAATGTAATAGAAAAAATAAATTATCTTTTATAAAATTAGTTAAGTATGCAATTAAAAATTTAAATAATAAGCTATTAAGAAATATTTTAACTATTATTGCATTTACAATTGGATTATTTAGTTTGGGAACTGTATTATCAATTAAAACTGGATTTAATAAAGAATTAGATATGTTAAATAAATCATCATTTTTTAATTATCCCTTAGTTATAAGTAAAAATAATTATTTAGATAATTTTAATAGTAAAGTTGAAAATAAGAATGGTGTTAATGTTAAAAAAGGATCATTTATTACGAATGAGATAGATGATAAATTAATTAGTTTAGTTAATAATATTGATAAAAAATATGTTAATGGGATTACTTATTATAGAGATATTGATTATGAATTTAAAAGTATATCTTATGTTAATCCTTCAAATAATTATTTTTATTTAGTAAGTGGTAGAATGCCAGAAAATAAGAATGAAGTATTAATATTATATGATGAAGAAGATTCAATAAGTGATAAATTATATAATTATTTAGATGTATCAAACAATGGACTTATTAATAATATTTTTAAAGTTAATGATAAGGAGTTAATAATTACTGGAATAGTTAAGTCAAATAATGACTATTTTAAATCATTAAGTGGTATTTTATATTCTAATGATTTGTTTGATAATGAAATAACAGATATTTATATTTATGCTAATAATTTAAATTCTAAAAATAAGATTAAAGATTTGCTTAAAGATTATGAGATATTTGATAATGCGGAAGAAGTTGTTAATTTGACTAAAAAAATGGTTGATGGAATAGGTTTGGTATTAATTTTATTTAGTGTAATTAGTCTTATTGTATCGATGATTATGATATTTGTTATTTCATATATATCGGTAATGGAGAGAAATAAAGATATAGGTATATATAAAAGTATTGGATTTAGAAATAAAGATATAAAAAATTTATTTATTGTTGAAAACTTAATAATTGGTATGTGTTCTTTTTATTTAACAATGATATTTATTCTTTTAGTAGGTAATGTTATTAATAAATTTGTGTATAGTTATATTAATTTTGAACATATTATGAGTTTAGATATATTAAATATTATTTTGTTGTTCTTTTTAAGTTTGATTTTATGTTATGTTGCAAGTTTTATTCCCGCTAAAATTGCGTCAAATAAGAAAATAGTTGACATATTTAACAATTAAATGTTTAAAGTTAAATCAAATAAAGCTATAATTTAATTATGGTAGGATGTGAATATATTATGAATATACCAGTAGGAATAAGTAATAGACATGTACATTTAACTGAAGAAGTATGGAAGAAATTATTTGGTGATGAGGAGATAACTGTAAGAAATTATTTAAATCAACCAGGACAATTTGCTAGTAATATGACAGTAGATGTTAAGGTTGGTAATGCAATAATTAATCATGTTAGAGTTGTTGGACCTTTTAGAAATTATAATCAAATTGAAATTGATGATACTGATTCTAAAATACTAGGAGTAATTCCACCTAGAAGACAAAGTGGAGATTTAGATGATAGTTTACCAATAATAGTTATTGGTCCTAAAGGAAGTGTATCTTTAGATAAAGGATTAATTATGTCAGATGCTCATATACATATGGATCCTGAAACGGCATTTAAAATGCATTTAGTAAATAAAGAAGTTGTTGATGTATTTAAAAATGGTGTTAAACTTTTAAATGCGAAGATTAAGATTTTAGATAATTCTTATATTGAGATGCATATTGATAAAGACGAAGAAGTGTTATATGACTTACATCAAGGAGATATTGTTGAATTTCAAAAGACTTTATAATATTATAGTGTAGTGATGTTTTTATGAAGTGGAAAATTGGTAATGTTGAAATTAAAAATCAGGTAGTACTTGCACCAATGGCAGGTATAAGTAATACAGCTTATCGACAAATAATTAAGGAAATGGGAGCAGGACTTATATTTGCAGAAATGGTTAGTGATAAGGCTTTAGTATATGGTAGTGAAAAAACATTCGATTTGTTAAAAATGAGTGATATGGAACGACCAATTGCTCAACAAATTTTTGGAAGTGATGTAGATTCTTTTGTTAAAGCGGCTAAATTAGTTGAGGATAAAATGCATCCTGATATTATAGATATTAATATGGGCTGTCCTGTACCTAAAGTGGCTATTAAATCACAAGCTGGAAGTGCACTTCTTAAAAATCCTGCAAAGATTAAAGAAATAGTTAGTGCAGTGGTTAAAGCAGTAAGTGTTCCGGTAACTGTTAAAATTCGTAGTGGATGGGATGCAAATAGTGTTAATGCAGTAGAAGTTGCTAAAGTTATTGAGGAAGCAGGGGCTAGCGCTATAACAGTACATGGAAGAACTAGAGCACAAGGATATAGTGGAAATGCTGATTGGAATATAATAAAACAAGTTAAAGAAATGGTAAACATCCCTGTTATTGGTAATGGAGATGTTACAAGTGCTGAAAAAGCAAAAGAGATGTTAGATTTTACTGGATGCGATGCAGTTATGATAGGTAGAGGTGTACTTGGAAATCCCTGGCTTATTAATGAATGCGTATCATATTTAGAGTCAGGAATTATTCCACCTAAACCAAGTGCAAGAGAAAAAATAGAAATGCTTAAAAGACATTATCAATTATTAGTAGATTCTACTTCAGAAAAACAGGCAATACTTGAAATTAGAACACATGCATTATGGTATATTAAAGGAATGCCAAAAAGTGCGTATATAAAAAATGAAATTTGTAAAACTAAAAATAGTGAAGATTTATTTAAAATCTTAAATGATTATTTGGGTGATTTAGATGATTAAAAATATTTTTAGTAAACAATATTTAAAATACTGTATTGTTGGAACTATTGGTGGAATTATTGAACTAGCTTTATTTTATCTTTTAAATGATATAATGCATATTAATTACTTAGTTGCTAATGTTATAACTTTTATTGTAACTGTTACTATTTTATATTTTTTAAATAAAAAGTTTGTGTATAAAGCTGAAAATATGGATAATGTGGGATTTATAATGTTTTTTGTCAGTAGAATAGCAGGACTTGTTATAGATAGTATTGTATTAACTGCTTGTTTAAAAATATTTATGTTTCCTAGTTTAATTTCAAAGTTTATTTCGTCATCTTCTACTACTTATATAAACTATTGTGTTGGAAAATTTATATTCAATAATTAATTTTATAATTACATTTTTAATATTTTTCTTTACTGTTTTCTTTGTTTTATTTAATTATTGATAATTCATTTTTAACCAATACTCACCTTATTAACTTTTTTATGTTTTATTAATATGATTTGTTTTTCATAATCCATTCATTTTTTTAGTTTTACCCGTCTAATAAATGAAATAATTAGAGATTGAATTATGTTTAATAATAGTCTATAATTAAGATAGGATATGGAGGATAAAAATGGATAAAGATGATACTAAAAAAGTAGTTAAAAAGAGTACTAGAACTAAAAAAGATACTTCTAAAAAAATTAATGAATTAAATGAAACAGTTAAGAAAACAGTAAAGAGTGATATTGATAATGTAGTTAAAGAAATTAAAGAAACTGCAATTAAAGAAGTAGAAGATTTAACAAATAAACAAAAATGTAAGTTCTGTGGTAAATATTTTGATAAGGGAATGACTATATGTCCTAATTGTCGTAGAAGAAATAAACGTTCTTCTGGTGACTTTATATTTTTTGCGGTGCTTGCCATTGTATTCTTATTTTGTATTTTAATTTTTTACTTTATTGATACTAAGGTAATTAATAAAGAAACTTATGAATCTTATACACAAAAATGTGTATTAGTTAGTTATGAAGATTTAGTTAGAGTTCCTAAAAAATATTTGTATAGTGATGTAACCTTAGTTGGTAAAGTTGTTGAAGTAACAGGAACTAATGATGGCTTATATAATTCTATGAATATTGTATTAGATTTAAATTTATTTGATGATGGTTATGAAAGCCTTGTAAATGTTGAATTTAATGATAGTTCTTTTGAAAAAGGATTTATAAATGGTGATATAGTTAAAGTTTATGGAGAATATTCAATTATAAATGGAAATACGCCTACAATTCAGGCAAAATATATAAATTTAAATAATTAATTTAATTAACAAATTGATCATGTGTAAATATGATCTTTTTAATTGTTTAATTTTTAATTTTTGTGGTAAAATACTACTGAAATGAAGTGATGTAATATGGATAAAATTATAATTAAAGGTGCTAGAGAAAATAATTTAAAAAATATTGATTTAGAATTACCTAAGAATAAATTAATTGTTATGACTGGTGTATCAGGTTCAGGAAAAAGTAGTCTTGCTTTTGATACTATTTATGCTGAAGGGGAAAGAAGATATATTGAATCTTTAAGTGCGTATGCAAGACAGTTTTTGGGCGGATCTGATAAACCGGATGTAGACTCTATTGAAGGATTATCTCCTAGTATTTCAATTGATCAAAAAACAACTAATAATAATCCAAGAAGTACAGTTGGAACTGTAACAGAGATATATGATTATTTAAGATTGTTGTTTGCAAGAGTAGGAACTCCATATTGTCCTAATCATCACGTTCCAATTACTAGTCAAAGTATTGAAGAAATGACTAATAAGATTTTAGCAATGGATGAAGGCACTAAGTTAGAAATACTTGCTCCTATTGTTCATGGCGAAAAAGGTACTCATCAAGATTTGTTTGATGATTTAAGAAAAAAAGGATTTACTAGAGTAAGAGTTAATGGAGAAATGCATGACTTATCAGAAAATATAGTATTAGAAAAAAATAAGAAAGATAATATTTATTTGGTAGTTGATCGTATTGTTGTTAATCCGGATGAAAGAAGTCGTATATTTGAAGCAATTGAACTTAGTACAAAGATGGCTAATGGTAAGGTTTTAATTCATGTAATTGATGGTGAAGAATTTATAATGAGTGAACATTATGCTTGCCCTGAGTGTAACTTTAGTTTACCAGAATTAGAACCTAGATTATTCTCATTTAATGCCCCATATGGAGCTTGCCCTGAATGTAAAGGTTTAGGTGTTAAACAAAATATTAGTGTTGATTTACTTATTCCTGATAAAGATAAATCAGTATATGAGGGAGCAATTAAAGGATTTAGTTTAGATCAAAATATAGCTCTTACAGAACTTGAGACAGTATGTAAACATTATAATATTGATTTAAATAAGAAAATATCTGAACTTAGTAAAAAAGAATTAGATATAATTTTATATGGAAGTAATGAATTATTTGATTTTGAATATGTAAGTAAGAATGGTAATAAGAGATATGTTACCGATACTTATGAGGGAATTGCTAATAATTTCCAAAGAAGATATATGGAAACGTCTAGCAAGTGGATAAGGGATTGGCTTAGTTCATATATGGTTGATTTACCTTGTAAGAAATGTCATGGTGCTAGATTATCTGATGATGTTTTAGCGGTTAAGATTAATGGTTTAAGTATTTATGAAGTGTGTTTGAAAAGTATTAGAGATTTAATAGAATTTTTTGATAATTTAAAACTTACTAAAGAACAAGAAAATATTGCTAGTTTAATTGTTAAAGAAATTCAAAATAGATTAAGCTTTTTAAATAATGTTGGACTTGGTTATTTAACTTTAGCTAGAGAAGCAAGCACATTATCTGGTGGTGAATCACAAAGAATTCGTTTAGCTACTCAAATTGGTAGTAAATTAACTGGTGTTTTATATGTTTTAGATGAGCCAAGTATTGGTTTACATCAAAGAGATAATGATAAATTAATTAATTCTTTAAAAGAGATGAGAGACCTTGGGAATACTTTAATTGTTGTTGAACATGATGAAGATACAATGAGAGCTGCTGATTATTTGGTTGATATTGGACCAGGACCTGGTGATCAAGGTGGAGAAGTTGTTGCAGCTGGTACTCCTGAAGAGGTAATGCGAAATAAGAATAGTTTAACTGGAAAATATTTAACTGGCGAATTAAAAATAGATGTTCCTAAAAAACGTAGAAAAGGAAATGGAAAATTTATTGAAATAAAGGGTGCTAGTCAAAATAATTTAAAAAATATAAATGTTAAATTTCCACTTGGAACTATGACTTTGGTTACGGGTGTATCTGGATCGGGAAAATCAAGTTTGGTTACGGAAACGCTTGTTAGAGCACTAAGAGCTAAAGTTTATGGAACAATGGTAATACCAGGGAAAAATAAGGGTATTAAGGGACTTGAAAACGTTGATAAAGTTGTTGATATTTCTCAAGAACCAATAGGTAGAACTCCTAGAAGTAATCCAGCAACTTATGTTGGGGTATTTGATGATATTCGTGATTTATTTGCTGAGATGAAAGAATCTAAAATGAAAGGCTATGATAAGGGTAGATTTTCATTCAATGTTAAAGGTGGTAGATGCGAGGCTTGTCAAGGTGATGGTATTAAGAAAATTGAGATGCATTTTTTACCAGATGTTTATGTTCCTTGTGATGTATGTCATGGTACTAGATATAATCGTGAGACTTTAGACGTTAAATTCAAAGGAAAAAATATTGCAGAAGTGCTTGATATGAGAGTTAGTGAAGCTATTGAATTCTTTGATAGTGTACCTAAGATTAAAAATAAGTTACAAACTATGATAGATGTAGGACTTCCTTATATTAAACTTGGACAAAGTGCACCAACTTTATCAGGTGGAGAAGCAGCACGTGTTAAACTAGCAAAAGAATTACAAAAGAAACCAACTGGTAAGAGTGTATTTATTTTAGATGAACCTACGACCGGTTTACATACTGATGATATTAAGAAATTACTTGTTGTTTTAGAACGTATTGTTGATAATGGAGATACAGTTATTATTATTGAACATAATTTAGATGTAATTAAATGTGCGGATTATATTATTGATATTGGTCCAAATGGTGGTGATGATGGTGGAAGGGTTATTGCTAAAGGAACACCAGAAGAAATTGTTAAAGTTAAAGAATCATTTACTGGTCAGTATTTAAATTCTAAATTAGAGGAAAAGTAAGCATTAAGTTGTTTGTTTATATACATATATCTTGTCAAAATATTAAATTTCGGGCTAAAAAAGTTGTCAAAACGTTAAAATATATTAAAATGTCTGTAAAATAGGCTTTTTTCAATTATATATTTTAAATATAGGTTTTAATATTTAATTATTGAAATTTTTCAAATTGATAATTAATAAGTTAGAGATTTTTAACTAAAATTTTGATACTATGTTTATAGAGGTGAATGCGTGTTATGAATAAGATAAATTTCATATTTATATTTGTTTTTATTTTAATAATTAGTGTTGGTTGTTCTAACAGTAAAATAAATGTAGAAAATAGTTCAAGTAATGAAGATAATGGTCAAGTAACGCATGATGAATTAAAAGCAGAATTTATAGGTTATGCAAATCAATTTGTGTTACGTGCTACTTATGTTTTTGAGAATGATAAAGCAATTGCATGTTATATGGAAACAGAATCAAATAATGAATTATATCTTAAACAAATTGATCCTTCATTAGAAAAAAATTATAGACGTGAGGGAAATATAGCATATTATGAGTGGAGTGATGAGTATTTTGAGCAAAAGGGAAAAGGTTGTTCAAAAAAAGTAATAGAAAAATTTTTAAAAGATTCTGGATATAAAATTATTGAATAATAAAACTTGGTAAGTGGAGAGTAATTAAATAAAAGTTCTTGAAATATGAAATTTTAAATGATAGAATAGTTTTTGTAATGCGATGAGTATATATAAGTAGTTAGTTATGGATTTAAAGAGAGTAGATATAAAAGCTGAGATTATCTATAAATATAAGTAATTAATGAATTTCAGTATAGGAGCGTTAATCGTTTAGGGCGTTAACCTATTAAAGTGTATGAATAAAGTTCATAAACTAAGGTGGTACCGTGCAGTAACTTGCACCCTTAGATTAGTGGACTTTTTATTTTGGAGGGAAAAGTTATGAAGGAAAAATTAGATTTACTTGTTAAGAATGCGGAAGAAAAAGCTAAAGAAATTAAAACTGAGGCAGATTATTTAAATATTAAGTCTTTATTTTTAGGTAAGAAAAGTGAACTAAGTGAGTATATGGCTGGTATTAAAGATATGTCTTTAGAAGAAAAGAAAGAATATGGACCATTATTTAATAAAGTAAAGAAACAATTAGAAGAACTATTTAGTAATAGTTTAGATAATGCTTTAAATGGTGATAGTGATAAGTTTGATCCAACTATTAATAGAGATGTTACTTATGGTTCTTTACATCCTGTTACAATTATTGGTAGAGAAGTTACTGATATTTTAAAAAATATGGGATTTATGGTTATGGCTGGTCCGGAAATGGATAGTGAATATTATAACTTTGAGGCTTTAAATATTCCTAAAACACATCCTGCAAGGGATATGCAAGATACTTATTATTTAGATAATGGTATGCTTCTTAGAACTCAGACTAGTGCTGTACAAGTAAGAGGTATGAAAAAATATGGAGCACCTTTAAAAGTATGTGTACCAGGAAGATGCTTTAGAAATGAAGATTTAGATGCTTGTCATGAGAATACTTTTTTCCAATTAGAAGGTATGGTTATTGATGAAAATATATCAATACCTAATTTAATTTATACTATGGAAGGTATGCTTAAAGAAGTATTTAAAAAGGATGTTAAGGTTAGATTAAGACCGGGATATTTCCCATTTACTGAACCGGGATTTGAATTAGATTGCTCATGTACTATTTGTGATGGTAAAGGTTGTCCTACTTGTAAGAATTCTGGATGGCTTGAGTTATGCCCTTGTGGTATGATTCATCCAAATGTATTAAAAGAAGGCGGAATTGATAGTACAAAATATTCAGGTTTTGCTTTTGGACTTGGTTTAACTAGACTTGCAATGATGAAATATAAAATTAGTGATATAAGAGTTTTAAATTCAGGTGATTTAAGATACTTAGAAAAATTTAATGTAAAGTAGGTGTTTAATAGTGAAAATTTCTTGTAATATATTAAAAAAACATATTAAAGATAGTAGTTCGATTGATTTTAAAGATGTATGGAATAAGTTTACGATTAGAACTGCTGAAGTTGAAGGTGTAACTGAAGTAGGAAAAGATATTGATGGAATTGTTACTGGTAAGATTCTTACTTGTGTTAATCATCCAGAATCTAAAAAATTACATGTTTTAACTGTTGATGTTGGAGATGAAGTATTACAAATTGTTTGTGGTGCTCCGAATGTAAGAGTTGGAATGATAGGAGCTTGTATTAGAGTTGGTGGTCATATTGGTGGTATTACTATTGAACCTAGACCTTTAGTTGGTATAATGTCTTATGGTATGATGTGTAGTGGAAAAGAAATAGGTATTTCTGATGATCACTCTGGTATAATTGAATTTCCGGAAGATACTCCAGTAGGTGTAGATATTAAAAAATTATTTCCAATTGAAGATATAATTGTTGAGATTGATAATAAATCTTTAACACATAGACCTGATTTATGGGGACATTATGGTATTGCTAGAGAGATAGCTGCTATTACTGGACATGATTTATTACCTTTAGAACTTGATAGAACTATTGTTGATAAGAAACCTTTAAATATTAAAATAGATAATCCAAAATTATGTTATAGATATGTTGGTACTAAAATAGAAAATATTACTAATAATAAAACACCAATGTGGATGCAAATATTTTTATATTATGCTGGTATGCGTTCTATTAATTTATTAGTTGATTTAACTAATTATGTAATGCTTGAACTTGGTCAACCTATGCATGCTTTTGATTCAAGAGTTGTTAAAGATATTGAAGTAGGACTTGCTAATGATTTTGATACTTATACAACTTTAGATGGAGTTCAAAGAAAACTTACTAAAGATGATTTAATGATTAAAAATGATGGTGAATATTTTGCAATTGCTGGAGTAATGGGTGGACAAGATAGTGAAATATTAGAAGATACTGATTCAATCGTGTTAGAGTCTGCTACATTTGAGGCATCTACTGTTAGAAAAACTGCTGTTAGATTGGGTCTTAGAACTGAAGCAAGTGCAAGATATGAAAAGAGTTTAGATCCAAATATGGCAATTACAGCAGCTAGAAGATTTATTAAGTTGCTATTTGATGAAAATCCGGATGCGGAATATGGCTCTTGTATTACTGATGTATATCCTACAATTCAAAAAGAAAATGAGATTATACTAGATAAAAATTATTTATATAAATATATGGGATTTAATATTAGTGATGAATTTGTTATAAATATTTTACAATCTTTAGATTTTATTGTTAAAAATACACCTAATGAGTTTAAAATAACTGTTCCAACATTTAGATCAACAAAAGATATAACAATTGCTGCTGATGTAATTGAAGAAATATCAAGAATGTATGGATATGAAAATTTTGAACATGTTCCACTTAAGATGGCTATGAGTTTTGGTAATCCAGAAAAAACTTATGATTTAGAATATAAAGTTAAGTATTTACTTGCTACTAAATATAATTTACATGAGATTCATTCTTATTTATGGAATAAGACTTCATTCTTAAAGAAAATAAATGTAGATGTTCAAAATGTTAAATTATTAGGTAAAAATGATGATAATATTTTAAGAAATGATTTAAATTTAAGCTTATTAGAAGCAAGTATTAATAATTCAAATAATTATGATAAATTTGGGATTTTTGAGATAGGTACTATTATTGATGATAATAAATCTAAGAGACATTTAAATATATTATTATGTGATAGTATGAATGAAGAGGCTAATCTTTATTATCAGTTAAAAGATATTGTTAAGTATTTATTTAAGTCAGTTAAAAATGTAGATGTTAAATTCGAACTTGGTTTAAATAGAGAATATTATATTAAAGATTTAAACTTAGATGTTATTGTTGATAATGTTGTAGTTGGAAAGATTAGTGTTTTTAATAAGAATATTGCTAAAGAGATTGGTAAGAAAAAGACTTATGTTTGTGCTGATATAGATTTTGATTTATTTGAAGAAATAGAAGATAAACAATATATTTATGAAGATGTAAGTAAGTATCCAAGTGTAAGTCTTGATTATACTATTACAGTTAAAAATAATACATTATATAATGATGTTGAGGAAGTACTTGATAGATTTAGTGATGATTTAATTGTAAAGAGAAGCTTAAAAGACATTTATGATAATGGAGAAAATAAAAACATAACTATTAGTTATGTAGTTGGATCTAAAGAACATACTTTAAGTAATGATGAACTTGCTAATTTCAAAAATAAATTTATTTCTTATATTAGGGGACATAATTTAAACATTAATGAATAAAAAAATAATCTATGATTTAGTTCATAGGTTATTTTTTTATTGGTTTGTGAGTTAATACTTTTCCTCTTGATGTAAGATTTTTTAATTTATAATTTAAGTTAAATTCAATATCACCTGAGAATTCATCTATGTTAGTCATTGTGATATTTACTTCGTTTCCAATTTTATATGTTTCTCCAGTGTAACGTCCTCTTAAGAAACGTTTTTTAGATTTAGAGATTAAATCAAATGTGTCTCCATTTATGTTATTAAAGTAAATAATTCCCTCTATTCCGTCTTCAGTTTTAACTACTAAATGATCACCAAATATCATTTGGATAGTAGCATTATAGTTAGTTCCAATCTGTTCTTTTAGGGAGTTTAAAAGATATAATTTATTTGATTTACTTTCAGCTTGATCATATAGTCTTTCTTTACGAGTTGCTTCTCTGGCTATGTCATCAATTTCCATTTTCATTAAAGCGTATTCTTTTTTAGGAATATCTGCTTCATATTTTACAGGTTTATAATTTTCTCTTATTACTAATTCATCTGTATTATATAGTTCAAATAAGTCATCAATTATCATATGAACTATAAAATCAACTATTCTTCTAATAGGACTGGTGAAATGAGTATAAATTAATAAGTTTAGGGCCCAGTGAATGCCTTCAGCAGTAGTGTATTTGGCACGATTAAATGTAAACAAAATTAAATTACTTATTAAATCGACTTGTTTACTATCAAACATTTGTGATTCTCTGATGATTTTTTTAACTATTCTTGGGTCTTTTTCGACTTCATTTTTATCAATATGTATTCCTAGTTCTTCTAAAATATTAAGTAATTCATAAATTTTTCGTTTATCACTTTCTTCATGAACTCGATATATTCCTGGTAAAGGAGAATTTTTTAGAAGTGTTCCTATTTCGGTGTTAGCAAGTATCATTAGTATTTCGATCATTTTTTGAGCTGGTCCACGTTCTTCTTCAACTAATGTTACATTATTATTACTATCAATATTTACCTCGTGTTTAACAACATTAAGTTCTAGTAAGCCTTCTTTTTCTTTTTTATCCCAGATTTTATCAGATACTTCCTTCATTGGAAGAATATCTTTAACAAATGGCTCATATCCTTCAGGAACTACTTGGTTTTCTAATATACTATTGACATCGTCGTATGTCATTTTCTTTTTAGAATTAATAACTGATTTGCAAACTTTAGAATTAACTATTTCGCCATTTTGATCTATTTCAATAATTACACTTTTAGTTAATCTATCAACACCTTCATTTAACGAACAGATTCCGTTTGCTAGTTTTGGATGAAACATATGAATTGCAGTGTTTAACATATATAAAGTAAAGCATCTATTCATTGCTTCATTATAAATTGCTGTGCCTTTTTTTACGTAATGATTTGGTTCGGCAATACTTACAGTGATTTGATAGTTTCCGTTAGGAAGAATTTCGATTCCAACAGCATCATCCATATCTTTTGTAGATATTCCATCAATTGTAAATATTGTTTTATTTCTAAAATCGTGATTTTTTCTAGCCTCAATATCACTTTCAGATACTTCGTCAGGAATATTCTTTATTTCTTCATATACTTCTTCACAGTAGTCAGGATTACATTCGTGTTCAATTGCAATTAAAGCAAGGGCTGGACTTAAATTAGTATCTGTTAATATGATTCTATCACTTACTAGATGGCAATTAAAACCATCGTTTATTTTTTCTTTATCTGGTTTAACTAATACGTAATCTCCATTTAATAAATTTTTAAGTTCATTTTTATTTACTCTTAAGTTTAATACACCTTTAACATTATGAGGAACTAATATTTTTTTGCCTTCTTTTTCTTTTACTTCACAAAGAACGGGAGATGATGTTCTTTCAATTATTTTAATTACTTTTCCTTCTTTTGGTTTTTTATTGGTGTTTAGATAATATATTACTTCATCATTTGGTAGTGCGCCGTTTATTGTTTCTTTGTTTAGCATCAAATTTGTTCCATCATCAAGAACTAAATAGGGATTACCTTTCGCGCTACTTTGAATTGTTCCAATGTGGTAATCATTAGGCATTAACTTATAAACACCATCTAATTCGATAATAATTCCTTCATCTTCAAGAATAGATATTAGATTATCTGCTGATATTGAATTTGGTTGGGTAATCTTATTTATAATTTTGGTTAATTCTGATTTATCAGATTCTTTTTGATTAGTGTAATATTCTTTAACATTCTTAATTAATTCAGTTAAGAAATTTCGAGTAACTAATGTATTTAGTGGTAATTCAATTATTTGATTATTAAATAAATTTATATATTCATTTTCTGTTTCATAAATAATATCTTCTTTGATTAATTCATCTATTATATGGTGTATTTTAGTTTGAATATCTGTTAATTTAATTATTTTTAAAACAAAATTATTTATATTTACCATTTTAGTATTTTTTATAAAATCAATTAATTTAGTATAATCTTTAATATTAGATGCTCTTAATTCTTTAATTAATTCTTTTTCTTGATTATCGTTAAATGCTATGTATAGCATATCATCCTTTTCAAATATAATTTTATTTTGCTTTAAAAATAATAAAATATTATTAATAGTTTTGTTAAAACCAGTGTAATTTAGAAGATACGAAAATAAATCTTTTTTAGGGATTGTTTCATTGTTAATGTTCATATTAAAGTTACTAATAAGTTCAGCATTAACTAGATTTTGATTTTCTTTTAATTTAAGTTCTAGTTCTTTTTCATTAGCATATTCTTTAAATAATTTATATTTATCATTATAAAAGTAAATTATACCATTAGATTCTAATAAGTTAATTAGACTATCTATGTCGACATTTAAGTTATTACTATTAGATAAATATTTTTTTAATTTATTTAAAGTTATGTTATTTTCTGATTTAAAAAAGTATATTAAATCCTTAGCTAAGTTATTAATTAAATTCATTTTATTTTCGTTCATTATTTACCACCCTTTACAATTATTAAAACACAATAAATTTATTATGTAAATTAAAAATCTTAAAAATTTTTAATTTGATTTTTTTTAGTTAATTTGTTAGAATTTAATTAGAAAGATATTAACAGGTGTTATATGAAAAGTATAGGAGATAATTTAAAGTTATTTAGATTAAGATGTAATTTATCATTAACTGATGCTGGTAGTAAAGTGGGGTTATCTGCTCCGGGGTTGTTAAAATATGAAAGAAATAAAGTTAATCATTCTTTAGATAAATTAAATAAGCTTGCTGATATATATAATGTTACTTTAGATGATATTTTAAAAGTTGATGATACAGCAACAATTAAGTTTACTAATTTAAGAGTTGGTACTAGCGTTAGTGAAGCAAAGATAGAAAAAATTAAATCTTTAATTCAAAATAAAGTTGATAATTATTTTGAATTATTAAATAAGTCGAATATTAAATTAGTTAATAAATTTGGGGTACATATTATTAATACGATTAATGAAGCTGAAAGTTTAGCTACTAAGTTAAGAATATTTTTTCAACTTCCTATTAATGAACCTATTTATAATTTAATTTATTTGTTAGAACAACATGATATTATTATTTTAACATTAGATAAATCAAGTGTTACGGAAGGATTTATTGGATTTTATGAAAATATTAATAATATTCCGGTTATTATTGTACCTAAGGAAGAAGATGGATATTCTCAAAGATTTAATGTGGCTAAGTTCTTAGGTGAACTATTAATTATTTCTAATGAAAGTAATAAATCTAATTTAACTGATGCCTTTGCTTTATCATTACTTGTTCCAACTAAATCTTTAATTAATGAATTTGGCGAAAATAGAAAGAAAATAAATTTTGAAGAGATTGATATTTTTAGTAAAGTTTATAGGGTAAGTTATAAGAATATAATTAAAAAGTTAGAGATTAGTAATATAATAACAGGTAGTAATGCGAAATATTTGAATATATACATAAATAAAGAAAATAAAAAAGAACAATATTTTATGGAAGAAGCTTTAAATTATAATAAAATGCTTTATAAATTAAATGCTTTAGATATTATATGCGATGTAAGTAGCTACTTATAGTTACTTTTTTGCGTTTTGACTAAAATATGTTGATGTTTTCCTTGACTTTTAGGTGAGGATCTCATATAATTCATATTGGTACATTTTTATTGGTTACTGATTTTTATGTGGGTGATAATTGAAGTAATTGATAAAGGAAGGATTTAAGAAATATGAAAACATTTATGCAAACTAAAGAAACTGTTGATCGTAAGTGGTATGTTATTGATGCTGCTGGTAAACCTCTAGGTAGAGTTGCTACTAAAGCTGCTCATATTTTAAGAGGAAAAAATAAACCTACTTTTACTCCTCATATTGATTGTGGAGATTATGTTATCATTATTAATGCTGGAGAGGTTAAATTAACTGGTAATAAATTAAATGATAAGATGTATTACAATCATTCTGGATTCCCAGGAGGACTTAGAGAAAGAAACGCTATGACTATGATTGAAAAATATCCAGTTGAAATGGTAGAAAGAGCTGTTAAAGGTATGCTTCCTAATGGACCATTAGGTAGAGATATGTACCGTAAGTTATTTGTGTATGCTGATGATAAACATAGTCATGCTGCTCAAAAACCTACAACTATAACTATTGATTAGGAGGATTAAGGATGAAAGAAATTACTGCTACAGGTAGAAGAAAAAGATCAGTTGCTCAAATTAGAATGACTGCTGGTAAAGGTAATATTACTGTTAATGGAAAAAATATTAACGAATATATGCCTTATGGAACTTTAGTTCTTGATGTTAAACAACCATTAGTTTTAACTAATAACGAAAGCACTTTTGATATTGTTGTTAAAGTTAATGGCGGTGGATTCTCTGGACAAGCTGGTGCAATTAGACTTGCTATTGCTAAAGCTTTAAAAGAATATGACAAAGATTCTGATCAAAACAGAGATGATGCTTATGGTAAAGTGTTAAGAGCTAACGGATTCTTAACTCGTGATCCAAGAGTTAAAGAACGTAAAAAATATGGTCTTAAAAAGGCCAGAAGAGCCCCACAATTCTCAAAAAGATAGGTTTTATATTACAGTTTTATCTCATAAACTCAGTGTTTATGAGATTTTTTTGTTAAAAAAACATATCTATTTTTTAGATATGTTTAATCTTCTAAATTGTTAAAGTTAAATAGCTCATTGTTAAAAAATTCTTCTAATGAAATATTTAATGCTTTACATATTTGATAAATTACAAAAGAACTCGGATTATTTATCCTACAGTTTATTAAATCCCTTAATGTTGAAGATGGAATTGTTGACATTTCGGATAATTTATTTGGTGTAATATTTCTTTCACTACACAAATTAATTACTCTTTTGCTTATAGCTTCTTTAAATTTCATATTTGTATTCTCCTTACTTCTTTATTAGTATTTTACTTAATTTATTAAGGAATTATGCACGGATACCCGTTTTACAGTTAATTTATTATTATCTTTACAAATTTTATTAATTAAGGTAAACTACTTATTGA
Source organism: uncultured Bacilli bacterium (assembly GCA_947522695.1). Taxonomy (GTDB): domain Bacteria; phylum Bacillota_I; class Bacilli_A; order RF39; family UBA660; genus CAG-533. The sequence continues at coordinate 54,311 of CANNTX010000001.1, forward strand.
AATTGGAGGAAATATGGAAGAAGTTATTAACTATATTAAAAGTTTAAATATTAATTCTAATGTTGTTTTGGCTTGTTCTTATGGTCCTGATTCAATGTGTTTGTTGGATATTTTAAATAAATTAGGAATTAAGGTAATAGTTGCACATGTAAATCATAAATTAAGGGAAGAATCTGATTTAGAATATGAATTATTAAAAAAATATTGTGAAGAAAATAAATTAGTGTTTGAAGGATTTGTAATTGATAATTATCCAAAGGGAAATGTTGAAAATATTGCTAGAATTAAAAGATATGAATTTTTTGATAAAATAATTAAAAAGTATAAATCTGATTATTTATTTACTGCTCATCATGGTGATGATTTAATGGAAACTATTTTAATGAGAATTAGTAGGGGATCTTCTTTTAAAGGATATGCTGGCTTTGAAATTAATAGTAAGGTAAATGGTTATAATTTAGTTAGACCTTTAATATTTGTTACTAAAGATGATATAGATAATTATAATAAAATAAATAATATACCGTATGCAATTGATAAAACTAATTTAGAACTTGTTCATACTAGAAATATTTATAGACATAAAATATTACCTGAGTTTAAAGAGATTAATCCAAAAATTCATAAAAAATTCATAAAGTTTAGCAATAATATAATTGATTATTATCATTATGTTGATGAAGAAGCAATTGGGTATAAAAGTGTTCTTTATGATGATAAGAAGTATTTAGATATTAATGATGTTATTAATTTACCTATTTTTATGGTTCGATTATTAATTCAGAAGATATTATTTGAAATATATGGTGATGATATAAGTTTTATAGAAGATAAACATTTGGATTTAGTTTTAAATCTTATTTATAGTGATAAGGCTAATATGGTTGTTAATTTACCTAAGAGAAAGTTGGCCTATAAATTTTATAATAAGATTGAGATAAAAGATGAAGAAGAAATTAATAGTTATGATTATATTCTAGAAGATGAGTTAAATCTTAGTTTAGGTAAAATATTTAAAATAGATTCAACTGATATTGTTAAAAGTAATTATATTATTAGACTAAATTGGAATGATATTAAGATGCCAATTCATGTTAGATCTAGAAAATTTGGTGACAGGATTGAACTTAAAAATGGTAGTAAAAAAGTTGGTGAGATTTTAAGTGAGGCTAAGATTAATAAATTAGATAGAGATAGGTATCCGATTGTTTGTGATGATGTTGGAAAAATTTTGTGGATACCTGGTGTTAAAAAGAGTAAATTTGATAGGCAAATTAATGAAGAGTATGATATAATAA
>CANNTX010000002.1 GCA_947522695.1 uncultured Bacilli bacterium
GCCAAAAACGTAATCATACTATTTTTACGATGATTAATAAAAAATTGTAAATTTTCTAAATTAGAATTAAAATTATCTATTGATTGAGAATTAACCTTCAAACTTTTACTATTATCAAAATTATTAAGTTCATATTCATCTTTAATATAAATATCTTCTAAATTTGCCATATATTTATGATTAATATCAATATTATTAGATTCTTTATACTCAAGAATTTGGCTTTGTAATTCAAGATAAGATTTCTTAATATTATCAGAATCTATCTTAACAACTATCGGATTATCCAAAATATCATATAAAGTTGATTCAGATGCTAAATCATTTTCCTTATAAGGCTTAATAGTAACACCACTAATATTTTCAGTAGATAGCTGAGATTCTTCATCAAACTTTTTAATACTATCAATCTCATCACCAAAAAATTCAATTCTTATTGGTTTATCATAATTATACGGAAACAAATCAATTATAAATCCCCTAACAGAATACTCTCCAGTTGAAGTAACTATACTCGTTTTATTATAACCATATTGAAATAATTTATCTTCTAAATCAGTACGTTTAAAATTATCATTTATTTTAATAACTATATCCTGATTTACAATATTGTCCTTTTTAGGAACAAACTTTAAAAATCCTTCTAAATTAGTTACAACAATCTTATTATCATCATTATTACTTATTAAAGACAAAGTTTCTAATCTTTTAACCATTAAATCTGGTGAAGAAGTTGTAAGAACCGTAGTTATAAAATCATCCATTGGAAAAAAGTAACTATTTACAAAATAGTTATTAATTAAATTATAATAATTAGTTGCCTGATATAAAGAATTAGTTACAACTATTACATTTTTCTTAAATTTATCACATAAATATTTAATATATAATCCTTTTAATTCATCAGTTAATCCTGAAATAGAATTATTATTAAATTCATCAAATATTTTATCTAAAAAATCCATTTTAATTATACCTACTTTTTAATTTTTCTACATCAACATCATTAATAAAATCATTTATAACACTATTAATCACATTACAAGAATTATTTAAAACTTCCCTTTCCTCCTTAGAAAATTTTCCTAATACATAATCTACAATATCTTTACTATTTTTAGAAATACCAACTTTTAATCTTAAAAATTCATTGCTACCAATTTCATTAATAATACTTTTAATCCCATTATGACCACCAGCAGAACTATTATTTTTTACTCTTATTTTTCCTAAAGGCAAATCAAGATCATCTTGAATAACTAATAAATCCTTTTTATCTATTTTAAAATAATTCATATAATATTTAACAGCTTCTCCAGATAAATTCATAAAAGTATTAGGTTTAATATATATAACTGAATTATCTTTATATACATCTGCTTTCTTTTCATGCTTAAAAGAAACACTATCTAAATAATTATCTAATGCCCAAAAACCAATATTATGTCTAGTATTTTCATATTCCTTACCAGGATTTCCAAGACCAACAATTAATTTCATTACTACCTCCTATAATTTTCTGTATAAAGTGGTGCTAATATTTTTAAATCATCTTGACCATTTTTCATCGCTTCAATTAAAATCATTGAAGATAAACTTTCACTATTATTATAACAACATTGCAATTTCTTAACCCCAAACTTATATTTATCAAATAACTTAAGAAGTTCCATCAATCTATCAGGACGATAAACCATATAAAGTTTACCTTTATCTCTTAAATATTTATAAGCAAGAGAAACAATATCTTCTAATTTAATAAGTATTTCATGTCTAGCAATTGCTTTAACATTATTATCGTTTATTTTAGAAGAATCAATCACTTTAAAATAAGGTGGATTGCAAGTAATAATATCAAAATATCCTTCTTCATAATAGTTACCAATATTTTTAATATCATCATTAATTAATCTCACATTATTAATACTATTTAATTTTAAAGATTCATCACCAAGTTCGTATATTTCCTTTTGCACTTCAAACGCCACTATATTTTTAATTGAATTAGACAAAATAATAGGTATTGGACAATTACCAGTACAAAAATCAAGTAATTTACTATCTGCCATATTAATATTGACAAAATTGGCAAGTAACATCGAATCTAAAGAAAATTTAAAATAATCAGAATTTTGTACTATTTTATAACCATAATCATATAAATCATTAATTTCTTTCATAATTATCAACTACAATTTCTTTTAATTCACCATCAACATTAATTACATAAGACATTTTTAAAACATTAACAGTTAAAACTTTATATTTTTTTCCTTCATAAATAACTTCACTACCAATTTTAGGAAGCAAACTTCTATAATAACTGTAATTTTCATCTTCATATGCTAAACAACACAACAATCTTCCACAAGCACCATTTATTTTAGAAGGATTTAAAGCAATATTTTGATTCTTAGCCATATTAATTCCAACTGCTTCAAGTTCATTTAAAAAACTACCACAACATAAAGGTCTACCACAAGGACCTAAACCAGATATTTTTCTAGCCTTATCTCTGATACCAATTTGATGTAATTCAATTCTAGTTTTATATTTACCAGCAAGTATTTTAACTAATTCCCTAAAATCAATTCTTTCATCAGAAACAAAGTTAATTAATAATTGAGTACGATCAAAATTAAAACTAGAATCTATAAATTGCATTTTTAATCCTAAATTTTTAGCCGAACCTTTAGCAATTTCAAGTGCTTCTTTAGCATCAGCCAAATTCATTAAATATATATCATAATCTTTTTTACTAGCAACTCTAATAATATTTTTTAAATCATTATTATTTGCTTCATTAGAAAGATTAAATACCTTTCCAAATAAAGTACCATTGTCAGACTGAACAATAACATAATCATCCTTTTTTAATTCAATTCCATTTGAATCAAAATAAACACACTTATCAGTATCTTTAAATTTTACACCAACAACCATTTTTTCGCTCCTCTCAAAATAAAAATTTATTCTAAACTCTCAAAATATAGTTTATCAAGTGCCAAATCAATATTAACATTATATCTTAAATTATTTAAAAAATCATTTACCTTCAAATAAAAAATATCATTTTCACTATCCAAATACGCTAAATATTTTATAAACAAGTTATTAATTATCACTTTATCTAATTTTGACACTACAACTTTAAATTTTATATAATCTTCAAAATTAAAATTTTTAAATTTACATAAATTATTAAAAATATCTTCATCTACTAACACATTATTTACATCAATATCATTTTTTAAAACTTGACATCTACTTATTAAAGTTGGCAATAACTCATTTGAATTATCACTAATTAAAAATCCAACAACTTTCTCATTAGGTTCCTCTAAAACTTTTAATAATTTATTAACGGATTGTTCATTCATTAAACCAGCATTCAAAATAAAAAATAATTTATAATACCCATCAAAAGACATTGTAGATAAAAATTCCTGTAAATTTAAAATTTGATCTTTATCAATTAAATTATCAATAGGTCTTAAAATTCTAACTGAAATATTATTCTCAATATCATCAATATTAAATATCATTTTCTTTTCTAAAAACAATTTAAAAACACTATTCATAACATCTTCATAATTATTTGATTCAACTAAAAAAGCATGAGAAAGTTTATTCTCATCTATTACATTTGATAAATATTTTATGTTTTCTTCCTTCATACTCAAAATCTACATTAAAAGTAGAAAAGATAAAGCAATCATAATTAAGCCCGGATATCCTAAACAAAATACCACCAAGACAGTAATCAAATTAATTGGTACAACAACATTAAAACCACTAAGAATTATGTCAAAACTATAAATCATCAAAAATGAATAACAAATTTTTTTCAGTAATTTTAATAACATGTTTATCACAATAAATTATATTATTCTTATTTAAATTTATGCAATATTTTTTCTATCTTCAAATGCCCTTTCTAATGTTAATGAATCCAAATAATCAAGTTCAGTACCAACTGGTAAACCATAAGATAATCTTGAAATTTTGGTATTCATTTTTTCTAGTAATTTTTTAATATATTGTGTTGTAGTCTCACCCTCAATTGTAGGCTTTAATGCAATCACAAGTTCAACATCATCATTATCACAACGTTCAATTAAACTATCAATATTAAGTTCATCTGGTCCAATCCCATCAATAGGAGAAATTAACCCACCTAAGACATGATATACTCCTTGATACTTTCCCATCTTTTCAAAAGCAAATATACTTTTAAAATCTTCAACAACACATATTAAATTCTTATTTCTATAATCATTATCACAAACTGAGCATATATCACCAGAAGTTATATTTCCACATATACGACAAGGATGTAAATTTTTTTTGCCATCCATTATACATTTTGTAAATAAATTTATATCATCGTCAGAAAAATCCAGTAAAGAAATTGCAAGTCTTTCAGCAGACTTTTCACCAATTCCTGGTAACTTTTTAAAATACTCAATTAATTCTTCTAGTTCCTTAGGATAAATCATTACATCAAACCATTTAAACCTTTAGCATAAGCACCAAGTTTAACTTCTACGTCCTTATCAATTTTAGAAACTGCTTCATTATGAGCAATTTTAATCATATCTTGTAAAGCATCAATATCTTCAGCATCAGTTAATGATGGAGTATCTATTTTTATAGAAACCATTTCTTTCTTACCACTTAATACAACAGTAACAAAACCAGATTTACCTTCATAATTTGTTTTAAAAATTTCTTCTTGTTTTTCAGTTATAACTCTTTGCATCTTTTGTGCTTCTTGCATTAATTTTTGCATATTCATAATATCATTCCTCTTTCTCATTTAACTTCTAATAGCGAATCACCAAACAAATCATTTGCAATTGATACTGATAAATTCGCATCTTCTTCATTAATTATATCATCTTTTTCTTCTATATATACAAAATTATTTTGTTTATTTTTAAGTAATTCCATATATCTATTTTTTTCGATATTCCAATCATTAAGTGTTAAACAAATAAAACTTTTTTTATTTTTACATGCTTTATTAAAAGCATTTTCAATCAAATCTAAGCTTTCATTAAATAATAAAACCGTCGATTGGGACTTATTAGCAAAAATAACATTTGTTGGTGAAACAACTTCAATACTTACATTTTCAATCAAATTTAATAAATCATGATTATTTTCAAATTCAATATCGTTTAAAAATTTATCCCATAATTCAGTAAATTCTTTTTTACAATCACGACTAGCATTAACATAAGAATTATTTATTCTAATTTTAATAAATTCGTCATTTATTTTCTTTTTAGTACTACCAGCATTTATAACAACATTTGAAGTATCTTCTTTATTATCTAAAATATTGCTAACCTCAACTTTTGTTTTCTCTTTAACAATACTATTTTGTTCTAAATTATTTACTACTTTGTCAATTAATAAATTGTCACCTTTATTGATATTTTTGTCAAATATCTCATTATCACTTGACTTCTCGATAATTTTTATTTTGTCACAATTATCAACTTTACATTTTTGATAATAACTAAACAAGATAATTTTAATTAAATCTAAAGAATTCTTTTTACCAAAAACATTTGATAAATCAAAAGCCATATTTTTTAAATCACTTACAGCAATTGGATAATTCATACCATTAACAATCTTCATTTCTAAATCAAAAATATAAGCAATAATTTTATTTACAAATAAATTAATATTTAATCCCTTATCACCATATTCATTAAATATAGCGTTAACATCATCATAACAAGCATCATTTAATAATTCAAAAATATTCTCTACATCCTTTGATCCAACAAAACCAAAAGTATCACCAATAAGTTTATCATCAATTAAAATATTCTCTTTAGATAATTGATCAAGCATACTTAAAGCATCTCTCATTGCCCCATCAGCAAGTTCAGCAATCAAATTAGCAGCAGAATCAGTAATTTCAATATTTTCTAATTTAGAAATTCTTAATATATTACTTACAATAATATCAGGAGTCAATTTCTTAAATGAAAAACGTTGACATCTTGACAAAATAGTAAGAGGAATCTTTTGCAATTCAGTTGTAGCCAAAATAAATATAACATGACTAGGCGGTTCTTCTAATGTTTTTAAAAAAGCATTCCAAGCACTACCAGATAACATATGAACTTCATCAATAATATAAATCTTATATTTTGAAAAAGTTGGCAGAATTTTAGCACTATCACGTAAATTTCTTATTTCATCAACACCATTATTACTAGCAGCATCTATTTCAATTATATCAGGAGATTCACTAAAATTTAAACAACTATTACACTTATTACAAGGATTACCATCCACATTATTTTCACAATTAATTGCTTTAGCAAATATTTTAGCAGTACTTGTTTTACCAGTACCTCTAGGACCATGAAACAAATAAGCATGTGATACTTTATTTAAAACAATTGATTCTGAAAGTAACTTTTTAATAGCTTCTTGCCCATATAAATTTTCAAAAGAATCAGGTCGATATTTTCTATATAAAACCTTGTATGCCATCAGCACCACCACCTACTAGTAATTATACCATTTATCTCTTATTTTTCCAAAACAAATCACTTATTTTTTTATATTCATTTTCAAGAATATTATTATCAATTTTATAAAAATTTGTTTTCGAATACATCTTCTTATCAGAACTTTTTTCAAATAAGTAATACACATTACTTATTCTACTTTCGCGAATAAATAACTTACACATTTCACAAGGCTCAATTGTAACATACAGCGAACATTTGTTTAATCTCCATTCATTTATTTTTTTTGAATACTTTGAAATAGCAATAATCTCTGCATGATCAAATACACAATTACTTTTATGACGTTTATTATACGCATATGAAACAATTTTACCATCAGAAACTAAAACTGCAGCAACTGGTACCTCATTATGTTTAATAGCTTTATTAGATAACTTTATTAATAATTTATATACATCATCCATCATAATTAAATTCTCCATTTCAAATAAAAAAAGTGCACATGCGTAGAGGTAAGTATGGCTGCTTTATTCCTAATCTGACCAAGTTATTACATACACATTGCACAAATATAATATACCACAACAATTAAGAGATAACAAGAAAATAATGTGGAAAACTTTTAAAATATCTAAAATAATAATAAAATATTATATTAATTACACGAAAATAAATATATAAAATCATAATTTTATAGTAAATATTATAAAAATTATATATATTTCATATGAAACATAACAAAAGAATTTATAAATGATATTACATAGATACAAATAATATATAAAAAATTAATTATTCATTATATGTAAAACATTTTAAAGTTATAAAATTATTAAAAAGTATCAAATTAATTATCTTAATCAAAAGAAAATCAAACAAATTATTTCCCGGGAAATAATTTAACAATAAAAACTATAAAAAAACGTATATGTTTCACGTGAAACATATATAGAAAAAATAATGTTAATAACTTTAAGAATATAAACAAAAATATATATTAAAAAATAGTATAAGTAATATTTAATAATTATAAATAACAAATCAATCAAAAAATTCAAAAAATATGTTTCACTTGAAACATTAAAAAATGCATATAAATAATTATTAAAAAATATTAAAAAATGATAAATATTAAAATAAATAGAAATAATTAATCTATATATAAAAAGTAAATTAATATATTATTATATAGTAAATAGTATAATAAAGTTGTTAAATAAAGTTCTATTAATAAAGGAAATCCATTGATAGATCTAAAAATATAAAGTTTCACGTGAAACATAACAAAAGAATCTATAAATGATAATACATAGATACAAATAATATATAAAAATTATAATGTTATATTTTATTTAAAAATTCAAAAAGTATTTAATCAAGTCAACATCAAACAAATTATTTCCCGGGAAATAATTTCACTAAATAAATATAATAAATTACATTATATTAAAAACAATAATCATTGATGTTTCACGTGAAACATATATAAAAAATAAAGATAAAGTTAATAACTTTAGAAATATTAACAAAATTGTATATAAAATAATATAAGTTGTATTTAATTGATATAAATAACAAATCAACAAATAAAAATAAATGTTATGTTTCACGTGAAACATAACAAGAACATATATAAACAAATTATTTTATCAGTATAAATTGTTATTAAATTAACTTAAGAAAATAATATATTATAAACAAATTTAACTAGCTGAATCATAAAAAATAAATACAATACCCATAAGTTTCACATGAAACATCACAAAAAACATATAATTAATGATACAAAAGAATTAAAAAATAAATAAATATTAAAATAAAAAAAATAATCTATAATTTAAAAATTAATATATAGTAAATAAAAGTATAAAGATATTTAATTAAATAAAAATAAATAATTTTTTATAAATAATATATAAAAAAAATTATAAATAAATTAATAAATGTTTCACGTGAAACTTATATACAAATTAAAAAATAATAATTTACTAAAATTATATGTATTTAAAATAAATATAATTTTAGTAAATAAAAGTACTATTAATAAAGAAATAACATTAATAGATCTAAACAATAAAAATGTTTCACGTGAAACATAACAATAGAATTTATAGTTAGTATTTCAAAAACACAAATAATATATAATTAATTATTCATTATATAAAAAAATTATAATGTAATATTTTATTAAAAAGTATAAAATTAAGTGTCTTAATCAAAGCAAAATCGAACAAATTATTTCCCGGGAAATAATTTTTGCAATAAATACTATAAAAAGACGTAAATGTTTCACGTGAAACTTAATAAGTATATTTATTAATGAATATCTATAACACAATTTTCACATAAAACATAAATGAATAAAAATAATGTTAATAACTTTTGAAAAAGATAATAAAAAATCAAAAAATTATTAAGTTAAGAAGAAATCAATATCAAATTATTAAAAAAAATATTTCCCGGGAAATAATTTTATAAAATATATAAATAAAATGTTAATAAATATGTAACTAAAATTTATATATTGAAATGAAAAAGAATGTGGAAAACTTTATTTAAATAAAGAAAAACGATATAATTTACTCATTTATATCGTTATTTTCATCATTATTCTTTGAAATTAAACTAATAGCTGCAACTTTTTGATCATTTTTTAAATTTATTAATCTAGTTCCTTGAGTAACTCTACCCAATTGACTTAATTGATCAAGTGGAATTCTTATAATAATACCCTCATTTGTAATGATCATTAAATCACAATTATCTTCAACACGTTTAATTGCAGCAATACCACCATTCTTATCAGTAATATTTAATGCCTTAACACCTTTGCTACCTCTACTAGTTTTTCTAAATTCACTAATTAATGTTAATTTACCATATCCTTTTTCAGTAACAATTACAATATTATCAGATTCCTTAGTAGTTTCTACACCAACACATAACTCATCACCAAGATTAATTCCTTTAACTCCAGAAGCAGTTCTACCCATCATTCTAATATCGGATTCTTTGAATAATACAACTCTTCCAGCTGATGAAGCAAGAACAACATCGCATTCACCATCAGTTTTCTTAACGCCAATCAATTCATCATTATCTCTTAAACTAATACAAATCTTGCCAGATTTTCTAATATTATCAAATTCTTCAATAGCAGTCTTCTTTACAATACCTTTCTTAGTAGCAAATAGTAAATATTTAGCACTGTCATTTCTAGAATAAGTAAGCATTGAAGTTATATATTCATCCTTCTCAATTTGTAATAAATTAATAATTGGTAATCCCTTAGAAGTTCTACTAAACTCAGGAACCTCATACCCTTTAATCTTATAAACCTTACCTTTATTAGTAAACAATAATACATAATCATGAGACATTAAATTTGACATATACTCGACATAATCTTCCTCGTTAGTTGACATTCCCTTTACGCCTACACCACCTCTATTTTGAATCTTATAAGTTTCAGAAGTAGTTCTCTTAATATAACCTTTTGATGTTAAAGAAATAACAATATTTTCATTTGGAATTAAAGACTCATCTTCAATATAATCAATAGCAGTCATATCAATAGAAGTACGTCTATCATCAGAATATCTATTCTTAATATCTAATAACTCTTGTTTTATAATGTTTAAAACTTTTTCTTCACTAGCTAAAATTGATTTTAATTCCTCAATTAGTTCTAATAGTGACTTTAATTCCTCTTCAATCTTACTTCTTTCTAAACCAGTTAAACGTCTTAACTTTAATTCTAAAATACTTTCAGCTTGAATTTGAGATAAGAAAAATCTATCCATTAAAGTCTTTTTAGCAATTTCATCGGTTTCAGATGTCTTAATAACCTTAATAACCTCATCAATATTATCAAGAGCAATCTTATAACCTTCTAAAATATGAACTCTAGCTTCACTCTTTTTCAAATCAAACTTAGTTCTTCTAATAATAACTTCTTTTTGATGATCTATATACTTCGAAATAATAGATTTTAATCCCAAAGTACGTGGAACACCTTGATCAAGCATTAAGAAGATAATACTATAATTAACTTGAAATTGAGTATGTTTAAATAATTTATTTAAAACAACCTGGGCATTAGCATCCTTCTTTAAAGTAATAGTAATTTTAACTCCATCCTTTAAATCAGTATGATAATCAGTTATACCATCAATAATCTTGTTATGAACAAGTTCAGCAACTTTATTTTTAAGTTCACTAGTATTAACACCATAAGGAACTTCAGTAATAACAATATTAGAATGAGTTCCCTTTTCCTCAATTTCCGCTCTACTTCTAATAGTAATCGTTCCCCTACCAGTTTCATAAGCCTGTTTTATACCAGAATTTCCTAAAATTATACCACCAGTTGGAAAATCAGGACCTTTAATATACTGCATTAAACCTAAAGTATCAATATCAGGATTATCAATATAAGCAACACATCCATCTATAACCTCACCTAAATTATGTGGAGGAATATTAGTAGCCATACCAACAGCAATACCCATTGTTCCATTTACAAGTACATTTGGAAATTTACTAGGTAAAACCTTAGGTTCTTTTAAAGTTTCGTCAAAGTTAGCCATAAAATCAACAGTATCTTTATTAATATCCCTTAATAATTCAAGAGATAATTTTGATAATCTAGCCTCAGTATAACGGTAAGCAGCAGCACCATCGCCATCAATATTACCAAAGTTTCCGTGTCCATCAACTAAAGTATATCTTTGACTAAAATCCTGTGCAAGTCTTACCATTGCTTCATAAATTGAAGAGTCACCGTGTGGATGATAATGTCCCATTACATTACCAACAGTTGTAGCCGATTTTCTATGAGGTTTATCAGGAGTATTACCTTCCTCATACATAGACCATAAAATACGTCTGTGAACAGGTTTTAAACCATCTCTTAAGTCTGGTAGAGCACGAGATGTAATAACACTCATAGAGTATCTTAAAAACGAATCCTTGACCTCAGTAACAATATTATTAACATCTCTAGAATCTCTTTCATGAAATACACCACTAAAATCATCAGTCGAATCATTATTTACCTTAATATTATCATCAACAATTTCTTCATGGGTAACTAAATCTTCATTAGTATCTACGTTTGTAGTATCAATTATATTTTCATTTTCTTCATTATTCATATCAAAACACCTCCTAAATATCTAAATTATCTGCATATTTTGCATTTTCTTCTATAAATTGACGTCTAGGTTCAACCTCATCACCCATTAATTGAGTAAATATTTGATCAGCCAAAATAGCATCATCTAAAGAAATTTGTCTTAAAACTCTTTGATTAATATCCATTGTTGTTTCATTTAATTCTTCAGCATCCATCTCTCCTAAACCTTTCATACGAGTTATTTGTGCCTTTTCCCTCACATTATCAGGTAATGTGTTTAAATATTTATATAATTCTTCTTCAGTTAACACATATTTTCTAATTTTTCCATGTTGAATTCTAAAAAGAGGAGGTTGAGCTGCATAAACATGTCCAGCTTCAATAATAGGCTTAAAGAAACGATAAAACAATGTTAATAAAAGTACACGAATATGATCACCATCGACATCGGCATCGGTCATTATAATGATTTTATGATATCTTAATTTTTCTAAATTAAATTCTTGGCCAATACCAGTACCAAATGCAGTAATAATAGTTCTAATTTCCTCATTACCTAGCGCTCTATCAAGTCTAGCCTTTTCTACATTTAAAATCTTACCTCTAAGTGGAAGAATTGCTTGAGTCATTGAATCTCTACCCTTTTTAGCAGAACCACCGGCACTATCTCCCTCGACTATAAAGATTTCAGAAATACTTGGATCTTTACTCTTACAATCAGATAGTTTACCAAAGAAATTTGTAATTGCTAAATCACTTTTTCGAGTAGTTTCTCTAGCCCTCTTAGCAGCAAGTCTTGCACGAGATGCTAAAATACATTTATCAATAATAATCTTTGCATCTTGTGGATTTTCCATTAAAAATCTTTCAAAACCTTTAGAGAAAACACTATCAGCAAGTTTTCTTACCTCAGAGTTACCAAGTCTACCTTTTGTCTGTCCTTCAAATTGTGGATTTGGATGTTTACAAGAAACAATCATTGTTAATCCCTCTTTAACATCATCTCCAGTTAAAGAATCATCCTTTTCCTTTAAAGCATTAATCTTTCTAGCATAATTATTAATTACCCTTGTTAATGCTCTTCTTACACCTTCTTCATGAGTTCCACCATCATGAGTATTAATATTATTTACAAAAGAGTAAATATTGTCAGTGTACCCATCGTTATATTGCATTGCAACTTCAAAGAACACACCATCCTCTTCACCCTGTAAATGAATTATATCTTCATGAATAGGAGTTTTATTTTGATTTAAGAATCTAACATACTCACTAATTCCACCTTCATAATGGAAAGAATCACCAGTAGTATCTTCATCATCTCTATCATCTCTTAAAGTAATTTTTAAACCTCTATTTAAAAATGCAAGTTCTCTAACTCTTACTTTTAAAGTTTCATAATCATACACATCAGTATCAAAAATATCTGGATCCGGTTTAAAACTAACAGTTGTGCCTGTTCTATTAGGTTCACATTCACCTATTTCAGTTAATTTTTGAGCTATTTTTCCACCATTTACAAACTTTGCTTCGTAAATTTTACAATCCTTATAAACAGTAACTGTAACCCATTTTGATAATGCATTTACAACAGATGCACCTACACCATGTAAACCTCCAGATACTTTGTATCCTCCGCCACCAAATTTACCACCAGCATGTAATACTGTATAAACTGTTTCAACCGTTGAAATACCAGTTTTTGGATGAATTCCAACTGGAATACCACGACCATCATCTTTAACAGTTATGGAATTATCTTTATTGATAATAATTTCAATATTTTTACAATAACCTGCAAGAGCTTCATCTATTGAGTTATCTACAATTTCCCATACTAAATGATGTAATCCTTTAATATCAGTAGTACCAATATACATTCCTGGTCTTTTTCTAACGGCCTCTAACCCTTCTAAAACCTGAATATCACTTTCATTATATTCTTCATTACTATTCATAATCTATAACCTCTACTTTCTTTTCTGTTAACTTAATTAATGTGCAATCAGTAAGCAATTTCTTATTTAAATGCTTAATATCTGTTGTCGTTATAAAAATTTGAAAATTCTTATTAAATGAACTAATAATTTTATTAATCTTTTTCTCATCAAGTTCACTAAATAAATCATCCAAAATTAATATCGGTGTTGTATTCATCTTATTCATACAATACTTCACCTCTGATAATTTAAATGCAATTACTGCACTCTTTTGCTCTCCCTCAGATAAATATTCTTTTGCCAGTTTTCCATCTAGTTCAAAAATATAATCATCCAAATGAACACCTATATTAGTAACACCGTAATTTACATCTCTATTAAAAGATTTTTTATAATCATTTAACAAATCTTCATAACTCTTTTCATTATAATTAGACACATATTTTAAATAAAGATCACCTTTTTTAACTGATTTATTAAAAATATGGTTCAAATATAAATTAATTTCACTAATATAATCAAATCTTATCTTATTAATTTGAAGTCCTACTTCAATTAACTTATTAGTTATAATATCTAAATAATCATCATAATCTGCCATTTTAGTTTTCATAATTTTTAAATAACTATTTCTTTGCTTAAGAATCTTATTATATAAACTAAGCAGTCGTAAATAATTATTATTAAAACCAGACAAATCCATATTAATAAGTTTTCGATGTACTGAAGGATTATCTTTAATTAACTTCATATCCTCTCTATTAAAAAGAACTACGTTAACTTTAGATATATAATCTGATAATTTAGTTATTTCTTGATTATCAATTTTAATCTTCTTTCCATCTTTTGTTATAACTACCCTATATTTATTCTTTATTTTGTTAAGTACAGTTGCTTCAATTACAGCAAAATCACTATTTTCTCTTATTAACACCTCTTGATTATTAGTTCTAAATGATTTAGTTATTGATAAATAATATATAGCTTCAACTATATTTGTTTTACCTAATCCATTATTTCCAATTATAATATTTTTATAATTCGAAAAATGTAAATTTAATTTTTCATAATTTCTAAAATTTGTTAATTTCAAATTAGTGATTTTCATTTTAAACCCTCTTTAAAGCCATATAGAACAAAATAGGTATATTCTAAAGTACCTATACCTATTTCATTATACCACATTTTAATGTTGCTTAAAACAATTATTTATCTTTTTTTCTATTTTTTAATGCATTATCAAGCGATAAAGATTTAAAGTACTGATTTCTTATTATATTATAAGTTGCATCTACATTTATTTCTTCATCATTTAAAAACTGAATAGTTGTTTTTTCATCATCCGGAACTATTTTTTTAATATTTCCTAAATTAATCCAAGAGCATTCTTTTAATCTAGGAGAACATGTTGGAAAAAATATCATATTATCTTGTTCAGACATAACAATTGGAGCTTTATAACCAAAACCAAGCATTGCATAAGTTCCTTTTAATCTTCCATCAATACTACTTCCATAATATTCACAATTTTCATTAATAACTGACGATACATTCTTCTCTAAAATAAAATAATCATGATTTTCATATACTACCGTCTTCTTTTTACTTAATGGTACAATCGCTAATGTATTTTCTGTAATCTTATAACTTTTCAAACCACTCACCCCCTCTTTAGTCGTATATTAAATCACAACATTTTGTCGAAATATGCCGAAATTTGTCGAAAAAATTTGAAAAATTAAAAAAAAGCGAATTATTTAAAATCCACTTTTCTATAAATATCAATTTTTAATATGTTTTTATTGGTAAAATCAACTGAATTAAACTATCATCCTTAGCATTTTTTAAAATTATTGGTTTAGAATCACCATTCATTAATATAATTAACTCATCATCACTTAATGTCTTTAAAGCATCAAGCATATATTTAGCACTATAAGAAATCGCAATATCATTATCATTATTTTTTGAAATAGCAACACTTTCCTCAGATTTACCAATTTCACTAGCAAATGAAGTAATAACAAGTTCATTTCCTACTGTTTTCATATTAATTAAATTTTTATCCTTATTTTGTGTAAGCAACGCTGCTCTATCAATTGCGCTATAAAAATTATTTAAATTAGTAGTTAATATATACTCAAAATCTGTTGGTATTAAATTAGATGTATTAGGATATTGTCCACTAAGTAAACTAGTTTGAAATAAATAACCATTATATTCAAATAATAACTTGTTACTAAATAAATTAATCTTAACATCCTCTTCATCAGTTAATATCTTATCAAATTCTTGAATATTTTTTCCTGGAACAACAATATCATAAGTTCCATAATCAGCATCTAAAATAATTGTCTTCTTAGCAAGTCTATAACTATCAGTTGTAACACATTCCATCACATTACCATTAATTCTAATATTTAAACCAGTTAATAATGGACGAGACTCTTGAGTTGAAATAGCAAATAAAGTTTGTGAAAATAACTCCTTTAAGATTGAACTGTTCAAAACTATTGGGTTATTAACAGTTTCTAAATTTATATTAGGATAATCTTCAGTACTTAAACAATTTAAATTATAAACTGTATTCTCTGTACTAATTATTATTTTTAATCCATCTATAACCTCAATATTAATATCTGAATTAGGCATTTTCTTTATTATTTCTAATAGATATTTACTTTGAATAATAATTTTACCTGTTTCCTCAATAGATTTAATCTTATCACTTGGAATAAACTTTCTTATAACAAGATCACTATCACTAGCAGTTAAATATAAACCTTCTTCTTTTAAATCAAACATAACTCCATTTAATATAGGAATAATATTTCTTGGAGATACTGCTCTAATAACATTACTTAAACTTTCTAATAAAATATTTTTTTCAATTATTAATTTCATTTTATATCCTTCTTTCTAATTTAATAATAATAATGGTGTTCATTTTGTGGAAAACTCTAAAACTTCCTTATTTTAAAGGCTTTCATTAAAATTTTTATTTTCAAACTTTTCCACATTAATTAACAATTTTATTTTTTATGTTCTCTATATCATCTTTTAACTTTGCATTTGTGTTAATATCTTCAGCTATTTTATCACAGGCATGAATTACTGTTGAATGATCTCTATTTCCAAATTCAAGTCCTATTTTAACAAGTGTTTCATCAGTTGTTGTTTGACTTAAATATATCCCAATTTGTCTAGCATAATTAATATTTGCTGTCCTTTTTTTACTTTTTAAATCTTCAACACTTAGATTAAAATATTCAGCAACTGCTCTTTGAATTCTTTGAATATTATTTGTTATATACATTGATGTGCCTAGGAAACCTTTTAAAGCCTCGGTTGCAAATTCAACATTTATCTCATTTGGTACCATAATTGCAGCATAAGCATATAACCTATTAATAGCGCCTTCTAACTGTCTAACATCATTCTCACAATTAGATGCAATATATTCAATTACCCTATCATCAACCAATTTAGCAACTTCATGGCCCATCATTTTATTTCTAAGAATTTGGCATCTTAATGCAAAATCAGGTGGATAAATATTAGCCGTTAATCCCCATCTAAATCTTGTTAAAAGTCTTTCTTCTAATAATTTTAAATCATCTGGTGATCTGTCAGAACTAATAATTATCTGTTTATTTGAATCGTATAATTCAGTAAATGTATGGAAAAATTCATCTTGTGATTTATCAGCACCAGCTAAAAATTGAATATCATCTATAATAAGAACGTCGATGTTACGATATTTCTCTTTAAAATTGTTCATAACTTCATAATTGTCAACATTCTTATCTTTTCGAAGCATTCCTGTAAAATCAGCTATAAATTCACTACTTGTTACATAAAGAACTACTTTGTCTGAGCTATTTGAAATTCTATTACCAATTGCATGCATCAAATGTGTTTTACCGAGTCCACTCTTTCCATATATAAATAAAGGGTTATAAATTTTACCTGGATTTTCTGCAACTGCCTGTGCTGATGAGCAAGCAAATCTGTTTGTATCTCCTACAATAAAATTATCAAAGGTATATTTCGGATTTAAATTAGAATTTAATTTTTTATGCTCTATTTCTAGGGCCTTGCCAATATTTTTTGTTTCAACTACTCTATCATTTTGAGCTATTTCTTCTTTATGATTACCACTTTTAAGAACAAATTCAAAATCATAATTAACATTAGTTATTTCATATAAAACTTCACTCATTAAATCAGTATAATTTCGTGCCAAAAAGTTCTTTTGAAATTCACTCTCTACCTCTACAATACAAGAATTTCCATTTATACCCAGTAATTTCGTGGGTTTTAGCCAACTATTGAAAGAAAAAGGTTGTAGTATTTTAACTTGAATTTGAGCTAAAAATTTATTCCACAATTGTTCATTATCCATACCATCACCCCGATGTTCCGTTTTTTACTACCATTATTGTAAAACACGATTGTGGAAAAATAAAGTAAAAAATACAAAAAATTTTTTTAAACATAGTTATACACACACTTTTCCACAAAAATAAGACCATTTTATCGGTATATAAACAACTTATCAACATTATCAACAAATTTATTTTCACATTGTTTAAAAGTTTTCCACTTTTCCACACTTTTCTGTGGAAAACTATTTTTTCTTTACTTTTTACCCAACTTATATTATACTATGATTACGAATGAAGCGGAGGTGCAAACGATGAAAAGAACATATCAACCAAACAATAGAAAAATGAAAAAGAAACATGGATTCTTTGCTAGAAAAAATTCTAACATATTAAAATCTCGTAGACGTAAAGGTCGTAAAGTATTATGTAAGTAGCCACGTAAGTGGTTTTTATTCTAATCAATAGGAGGAATAACAATGAATACTAAAATGCGAATTAAGTCCGCTGATGAATTTAACGATATTATTAAAACCGGAACCAAGATCTATTCTCCATTCTTTATAATTTATTATAAGGAAAAGAAATTAGATAATCCTAGATTTGGAATTACCCAAGCTAAAAAGTTTGGTAAAGCTTATAAAAGAAATCGTTATCGTAGAATATTAAGAGAAATTATTAGAACTAATATAAAAGTATTTAAAAATGAATATGACTATATTATAATAATAATGAAAAAGTGTGATACTTTAGATTTTAAACAAATCGAAGATAATTTGCTTAAAGTAATAAAGGAGAAACTATGAAAAAAAAGTACATCATAATTTTAGTCAGCTTATGTTTCTTATTAACAGGTTGTACTAAATACTTATCAGACACTGATAACAAAAGAGTCATAAATGAAGAAACAGGTCAAAGTTTACCATCAAATATATTATGTAAACCAACAGATGAAAATTTAAAATCTATTTATGAAAAATATGAAGATAAACTAGAGTTTAAATTAGAAGATTTACCTGAATGTGAAAATATCAAAATTTACGATTCTAAAACTTATAGTGGTTTATGGGTTCAATTAATTGTAATGCCACTTGCCTACTTAATTATTAAAATTGGAAATTTTGTTGGTAACTATGGTTTATCAGTGATGATTGTCGGCTTATTAATTAGACTTATCTTAGTTCCATTTTCAGCTAAAACAATGAACCAATCTGAAAATATGAAAAAAGCAAGTCCCGAACTAGCTAGACTAGAAAAGAAATACGAAAATAAAAATGATCAACAATCATTAACTATGAAAAGTACCGAAATGTTACAAATTTACAAAAAATATAACATTAACCCAATGGGAAGTTGTTTAATCTCATTAATTCAATTTCCATTATTCTTCGGATTCCTAGAAGCAATAAATCGTATTCCGGCAATCTTTGAAGGAACCTTAGGTGCATATCACTTAGGTATAACTCCATTAATCGGATTAAGAACTGGAAATTATTACTATATCGTGTTACTATTATTAATAATGTTAACAACATATTTGTCATTCAAAAATACTATGACTCAAACAAGTGGTAATCCCGAACAAGATAAACAAATGAAACTGATGACATACTTCATGTTAGTGTTCATAACAATTGCATCATTTAGTTTACCAACTGCCATTGCCTTATATTGGGTTGTAACAAATGGATTTAACGTTATTCAAAATTTAATAATAATGAAGGGAAGAAAATAAAGTGGAAGTATATTCATATGAAGGAAAAAAAGAAAATGAGGTATTTGCAAAAGCCTTATCAGATTTAAATGTAACAGAAGATGAAATTTTATATCATAAACAAATTAACAAAGGTGGTTTCTTAAAAAGCGATACAGTTAAATTTACAATCGTAAAACTAACTGAAGTTCAAAACGCTATCAAAGAATTCCTACAAGAAACAATTAACAACATGGGATTAGAAGTTAAATTTGAAAGTAATATTAGAGAAAAACAAATTAATATAAAAATGTTTTCTGACAATAATTCAATATTAATTGGAAAAGATGGTAAAAACCTAACTGCCTTAGCAACAATTTGTAAACAATACGTATATAATCAAATAGGAGTTTATCCTTATTTAAATCTTGATGTTGAAAATTACAAAGATAAACAAATAACTCACATTGAAAGATTAGCTAAAAATTTAGCTAGAGAAGTTAAAAATACTAAACAAGAGATAGTAATGGAAAATATGAATTCATATGAAAGAAGAATTGTTCATAATTGCTTAACAAATATGAAAGGAATTACTACAATTTCCGAAGGTGAAGAACCTAATAGACACGTTATTATCAAACCAACAGAGGATTAATTTAATCCTTTTTTTCTTACTTAAAAATGATATAATAAACTAAGAGAGAAGGATTAATTATGAAATTAATTTTAAAACCAATCACTTTAAAAGAAGATACCTTAAATGAAATTAATAGAGGTAATTATGATGTAACCAATTTTATATCATCAATTAAAGAATATCTATCAAAATCAAATGACCTACTTTATACCAAAATAGAAAGTCTAAACGAATATGAACTATATCAAAACTTACAACCAATTTATAATATTAAACTAAATACAAATGATTATTTAAAAGCCTTATCAAAAAAATATAACAAACATTATACCAATTTTATAACTATCAAAGTTAATGATGATAATTATTTTGCATTATCAACTAGCAAATATGCCTATTTAGATGAAAGTACTATTGATTTAAATAAATTTAGAAATTTAACAAATAGAGAAGAATTAATCATATTAAATAAAGAATTAATAAGCAACGAATATCTTGACGAAACAAATTGCTTATTTCCATATTTTCTCGAAATATTAAAAAAAGAACTTTTAGTTAAAAACATCTTATTCGATCTAAAATGGTATACAAAAGAAGTAATGCATCAAGCAAGGACAGTTACAGACTTAGCAAATAATGAAACAAATCCCGAATTAGCCGAAATAGGTAAGATGTATAAAGATGCACTAGCTAATTGTTATAACGAAGGAACAATTTCCAAAACAAAAAAAATATCAGTTCCAAAACATCGAAAAAATAAAAGGAATTAATATAAATCATCAAAAACATGGATTAATTTAATCCTTTTTTTAATTATTCAAGTGTGATATAATACGCACGAAAGAAAGAGAGTGATACCATGAATTCAACTATATGTGCAATATCTACAAGTTTAGGTGTAGGAGCCATTTCTATAATAAGAGTTAGTGGCCCAAATGCCATAAAAATAGTTAATAATTTATTTGATGGAAAAGATCTTACCAAAGTTTCAACCCATACAATTCACTATGGACATATTGTATCTAATAAAGAAATAATAGATGAAGTGTTAGTTTCAGTTATGCTAGCTCCAAAAACATTTACCATGGAAGATATAGTTGAAATAAATTCTCATGGAGGTCCTGCTACAACCAATAAAATTTTAGAATTACTTCTATTAAATGGCTGCACCCAAGCTGAGCCGGGTGAGTTTACCAAAAGAGCCTTTTTAAATGGTAGAATAGACCTAGTTGAAGCAGAATCAATCAGTGATTTAATCTCATCTCAAACCGAAAAATCACGTAAACTTGCTATTAACGGAGTAACAAAAAATTTATCTAACAAAATAAATGATATTCGTAAAGACATAATGGATATCCAAGCAAATATTGAAGTTAACATCGATTATCCAGAATACGAAGAAGGAGAAAAATATACTAAAGAATCATTAAAACCATTAATAGATAAAGTATATTCAAAAATAAATGAGTTATTATCAAATTCCAAAAATGGTAAAATAATCAAAGATGGTATCTCAGTAGCGTTAGTAGGTAAACCAAACGTAGGAAAAAGTAGTATATTAAACGCATTATTAGAAGAAGAAAAAGCAATAGTTACAAATATTCCAGGAACAACAAGAGATATAGTAGAAGGTAAAATAAATTTAGACGGAATAATGTTAAACATCATCGATACTGCTGGAATCAGAAAAACTAACGATATCGTCGAGCAAATAGGCGTCGAAAAGAGTTTAAAAATGATAGATGAAGCCGATTTAATAATCTATGTTCTAAATAATAATGAAGAACTAACTAGTGAAGATTTAGAAACAATTAAAGAATTACAATCAAAACAATCCATCATCTTTATCAATAAAAACGATTTAGATAATAAACTAGATTTAAAGAGATTATCTAACTATAATATAATAACAGGTAATACCTTAAATTATGAAGGTTTAACAAATTTAAAAAATGAAATAAAGAGATTATTTAATCTTAATGAAATTGAACAAGAAGATTATACATATCTTTCAAATGCAAGACAAATCGCATTAATAACTAAAGCCAAAGATATGATAGAAAATATATATAACAATTTTGAGAATGTTCCTATTGATATGTTCACAATTGATTTAAAAAATACCTATGAAACATTAGGTGAAATAATAGGTGCAACATATAAAGATGACTTATTAGATGAATTATTCTCAAAGTTTTGTTTAGGAAAGTAAGGAATAAAAATGAAATATGATGTAATAGTTGTCGGTGGTGGTCATGCTGGATGTGAAGCAGCCAATGCTTCAGCCAAAATGGGTCTAAAAACCGCATTAGTTACTGCAAATATAAAAAATATAGCCGATATGCCATGCAATCCATCAATAGGTGGAACAGCTAAAGGTATAGTGGTTCGTGAAATAGATGCCTTAGGTGGATTAATGGGTAAAATTGCAGATAAAACCCATATTCAAATCAAAATGCTTAATAATGCTAAAGGTCCAGCAGTAAGATCACTTCGTGCCCAAGGTGATAAAATAACATACCCAAGAGAAATGTTAAAAGCGCTAAACTCACTTGAAAATTTAACCATAATTGAAGGAATGGTAGAAAATTTAATTGTTGAAAATAATACCATTAAAGGAATAATATTAGCAGATAATACGGAAATATTATGTGATGCCTTAATTTTAACAACAGGAACATATCTAAGAAGCAAAATATTAGTAGGAAGTACTAGTAAAGAAGAAGGACCACATGGTGAAAAACGATCTAACAATTTAAGCAATGTTTTAAAATCTTATGGTTTTGAAATTCAAAGATTAAAAACAGGTACACCCCAAAGATTAGATCGCTCAACAATCGATTTTAGTAAATTAAAAGAAGAATGTGGCGATGACTGTTATTGGACATTCAGTTTTGATAACGGTCCATTATATGATAAAGATAAACAAATCAAATGTCACATAGTTTATACAACTCCCGAAACTCATGAAATAATTAGAAAGAATTTAAAAAAATCCGCTATGTATGGTGGATATGCCGAAGGAATAGGCCCAAGATATTGTCCATCAATTGAAGATAAAGTAGTCCGTTTTGCCGATAAAGAAAGACATCAATTGTTCTTAGAACCAGAAAGTCTTTACTATGATGATATTTACTTACAAGGATTTTCAACAAGTATGCCAGAAGACGTTCAAGAATTAATGGTTCATAGTCTTCCCGGATTAGAACATGCTAAAATATTAAAATATGCTTATGCTATCGAATATGATGCTATAAACCCATTACAATTAAAGTCATCACTAGAAACAAAAGTAATTAATAATTTATTTACTGCCGGACAAATTAATGGTACAAGTGGATATGAAGAAGCAGCCGGTCAAGGTATAATTGCTGGTATAAATGCTGGACTTAAATTACAAGGAAAAGATCCATTAATCTTAAAAAGAAATGAATCATATATCGGAGTTTTAATTGACGACTTAGTAACTAAAGGAACCAAAGAACCATATCGTTTATTAACATCACGTGCTGAATATCGTTTATTACTTAGACATGATAACGCTGATATTAGATTAAGAAACTATGGTTATCAAGTAGGTTTAATATCTGAAGACCAACATAATCGTTTACTAAAAAAACTATCTGATATTCAAAAATTATTAAATTATTTAAAAGAAACTCGTATTACTCCAAGTACAATTCCTGCATCATTAAAAGAAATAGTTACTTTAAATAGTGGAGTAAGTCTATACGAATTATTAAAACGTCCTGAAATTACATTAGATTTATTAATTGAAAATAATTTAGTTCCAAATGATTACAGTGATGAAGTAAAAGAACAAGTCACATTTGCCGTTAAATATGAAGGATATATCGCAAAAGAAGAGCAAGAAGCAGAGAAGTTATTAAAACTTGAAGAAAAAGAAATACCAGAAGATATTGATTATGATAAAGTAAAGAATCTTGCCAGTGAAGCACGCAGTAAATTAAAACAAGTTCATCCTAGAACAATTGCTCAAGCATCAAGAATAAGTGGTGTTAACCCAGTAGATATATCTGTTCTTTCAATCTATTTAAAAAAGGAATATCCTCATGAATAAAGAAGAATTTAAAAGTGAATTATCAAAACTAGGAATAAACTTAACAAACGATCAATTAGAATCCCTAGAAAAATATGCTAACATTTTAATTGAATATAACAAACATACCAATATAACCGCTATTACCGATAAAGAAAGTATTTATTTAAAACACTTTTATGATTCACTAACCTTAACTAAAATAACCAATTTAACTAAAGATTTATCAGTTCTAGATGTTGGATCAGGTGGCGGTTTTCCCGGAATTGTTATAAAAATAGTTTATCCTAATTTAAATTTAACTTTATTAGATAGCAATAATAAAAAAAGTGAATTTCAAAGATATGTTATTAACGAATTAAAATTAACAGATATAAATGTAATAAATGAACGTGCTGAAAATTACTTTAAAAAAGGCAATAAATACGATCTAGTTGTCGCAAGAGCAGTATCAAATATGCCAGTTTTAGATGAATTATGTATACCATTTCTAAAAATAGGTGGTAATCTAGTATTAATGAAAGCAGATGCTAGTACTGAACTAGAAAATAGTAAGTCAAGCATTAAAATATTAGGTGGAGAAATTGTTGATATTCAAAAATTTAATTTACCAAAAGAAGAATCTTTAAGAACGTTAATTAAAATAACAAAAGTAAATGAAACACCATCTATTTATCCCAGAAATTATGATAAAATAATAAAAAAACCTCTGAAATAAAAAAGCAAAAGTATTATTATAATGCCTTTGCTTTTTTCTTTATCATAAATGATTTTTTACTACCTTTTTACATCAATAACTAAAAACTAAATTTTTTCCATTGAAATAAATACCAAAATAAAGTAAAATTAATTTTAGAATAGGAAGGGTATTTTATGGAAAATGCGATTTTAAATGTAAATATCGATTTAATAATGCCAAATCGTTTTCAACCACGTCTTGTTTTCGATGAAAAAGCTTTAAATGAACTTGCTGATTCCATTAAAGAACATGGAATTATTGAGCCAATTATCGTAAGACCATTAAATGATAAATATGAAATTATTGCTGGTGAAAGACGTTATAAAGCAGCATGTATTGCTGGCTTAACTAAAGTACCCGTTATTGTTAAACATTTAAGTGATTATAAAAGTGCTCAAGTAGCAGTTATTGAAAATGTTCAAAGAAGAAATTTAAATCCTATTGAAGAGGCAAAATCTTATAAGAGAATATTAGATCATGGTTTAAAAACACAAGAAGAATTAGCTAAAGAAATAGGAGTATCTCAAAGTACAATTGCTAATAAGCTAAGACTACTTAGTCTTGCTGAACCAGTTAAACAAGCTTTAAGTGAAAATAAAATAAGTGAGCGTCATGCAAGAGCCCTACTTAAAATAACTTCCCTTGATAAACAAGAAGAACTATTAAATAAGGTTATCACTGAAAGATTAACAGTAAAAGATTTAGATGATGAAATTAAAAAACTTGATACTTCTACAACTCCAAATATAACATTCAAAATGCCAGAAGTACCAAATATTGTTAACACATTAAATTTATTTGATGAAAAAATATCTGAAGAGCAAGTAGCATCTTCAAAACCCGAATTTGTTACCCCAGCTGTAGAACCAAAAGAGGAGCCATCAATAACTGAACCTAAAATAGAAACAGTTCCAAAAGAAGAAACTATTGAAGTAAGTCCAGTTCCTGAAATTAAGGAAGTTCAAGAAAGTCAAGGTATACAAGCACCACCAGAACCTCAACCCGATAATGGTACAAATATATTTGATATACCAACAATAGGAAAAGAACCAAAACCGGATTATCCATCCTTAGAAGATTTACAAACAAATATGGATTTAGGTGTAGAAAGTGATATTTTAGTACCAGAACAACCAGAAGAACCAATTGTTGAAGAAAAAGAAGAGCCAAAATTAGAAGTAACAGAACCAATCGTTGTACCTGAAACACCAGTTGAACCACCTAAGCCAAGAATTGTACCAAACGATTTAAATAGTGTTAAAACTGCAATATCTGATTTAAATAAAGAAATTAAAGATGCTGGTTTCAACATTGAATTCGAAGATTATGATTTTTCTGATTTATATCAAGCAATAATTAAAATAAATAAATGACCTATGATTAAATTTCATAAGTCATTTTTAATTTTCCGTACCCTTTTTATAATAATAAATTACCGTATTTTTACTACTTTTAGGAGTTTCACCAGACACCGCATCTAGTGGAATACCTATAATATTATCAGATGGTTCATACCAACTATCTTCCTTATTCTTAAGATATTCTTCAATCGTATCACACCAAATATTTTTAATTTTTTTACTATAAACCGAATTAACACTCTTATTCATGTCATTACCAGCCCAAACCATCATTAATGCATCCGGATTATATCCAACAATCCAATAATCATTTTCCGTAGTACCACTCTTAATTGCATATTTTCTTGAAATCTTACTATTTAAATAAATAATAGTCGGATTTAAATAATCAATAAAAGCCGGATTATAAGTATTTGTTAACATCTCATTAATTATAAACACTGAATCCTTATTAAAAACCTCCTTAGAGTTTTCCTTATGTTTATATAAAAGATTTCCATTAACATCCTCAACTCGTTCAATAAAATACGTTTCATTTGTAGTTCCGTAATTAGCAAGAGTTATATAACTGTTAGCGTAATCAAGCATATTAAGTTCTTGAGAACCAAGCGCAAGTGATGGTACCGGATTTAATTTCTCCTTTAGGCCAGCCATTTTCATAGTTTTAACTAGCTGTTCTTCACCTAAAAACAAATGTGTCTTAACCGCATAAATATTATCCGAATAGGCAAGAGCCGCCGCCATCGTTATTTCCTTATTAGCATATAAATTAGAATAATTATTAGGTGTATAAGTTTCCTTATTACCAAATACAAAGCTTACCTTCGAACTATAAAACCTACTACTTTCTGTCATATTATTTTCAAGTGCCGAATAATAAAGAAATGGTTTAATAGTAGAACCAACCTGTCTTTTAGATTGAGTAACTCGGTTATATTGACTACTTGCATAATTTTTTCCACCAGCTAAGGCTAGTACCCCTCCAGTTTTCGGATTAACAAGAATTCCGGCTAATTGCACATCATCCTCATTACTACCATTTTCTTTAATCGAATCATCTAACTTCTTTTGTGCATTAACATCCAAAGTAGTATAAATTTTAATACCACCTGATTTAATTAAACTTTTAGGAATAGAAGAAATACTATTTAACTCCTCATTAACCGCATCACTATAATACATTAAAGTGCTCATATTATTTCTTTCTCTTTTACCATAAATTTCAATTTTATCTTTATACAAATTATCATATTCTTCTTTAGTTATATAACCATTTTTAACAAGCAAACTAGCAATAATTTTAGCCCTTTTAATACAATTATCATAATTAGCAATTGGATTATTATTTTCTGGACTTCTTGGAATACCTACTAGCATCAAAGCTTCCTCAAGTGTTAAATCACTCGCATTTTTATTAAAATAATACTTACTTGCACTAGCAATCCCATAATTACCTTGTCCATAATTAATTGTATTTAAATACCCTTCCAATATCTCATCCTTAGAGTATCTAAGTTCTAATTTAATTGTTAAAAATGCCTCATCAATCTTTCTCTTCCAAGTTTGATTAAAATCCAAATACAAATTCTTAACATATTGCTGGGAAATAGTAGATGCCCCTTCTACAATTGTTCCACTTTTAATATTATTAAACATTGCCTTACCAATTCTTAAATAATCAAATCCACTATGATCATAAAAACTCTTATCCTCACTAATAATAGTCGCATTAGTTACATATTCTGAAATATCCTTAAGAGCCACCCAATCATTATTGTTATTACTTTCAAACACTAATTCTTCCTTATTATCATATAAATAAATCCTATTTGCTGAATTAAGAACAATCTTCGGACTTATATAAGCATATAAATAAATCCCCCATATACCAACAACAAAGGATATCCACAAAAAAAGAAATATTCTATATAAATTATACATTCTTTTCATAATCATCATATTTATTATGGAATTTAACTAAAATATTATGCTAAAATACGTTTAGGTGGTAACTAATGAGTAAAATAAAATTATATAAAAACAATTCCCTTGTCTTTGAAAAAGATGGCAACATTAATGATAATATTTTTGAGGTAGAAAATATTAAAGTAGATTTACTAAATCACATCTTATATAGAGAAGATGCTAGTTATAAATATACCCTAGATTATAAACAAAACAATGCTAATATAGAGTTAAAAGAACATAACTATAGTTTAAATTTACTATTAGAAACTAAAAGTATTTTAAAAAATGATGAATATCTAAGAATAATTTATTCTATTGAAAGTGAAGATAAAATTGATAATATATTAGAAATCTATTTTTAGTTTATAAATATTTAAATAGTTATATTTCCTTAATATATATGCTAGAGTATACGACAACAAAAGGAGAAAATATAAAATGGATATTAAAATGAATCTTTATGAAGCTAGAAAACTATTTAAATTACCAGTTAATTATACATTTGAAGAATTAAAATCATCTTATCGTAAATTAATAATTAAATGGCATCCTGATAAATTTGCAACTTCATTAAAAGAACAACAGGACTTAGCTGAAAAAATGACCAAACAAATAAATGAAGCAAATGAAATACTTATAGAAGAACTAAATAGTCATAGTTTAACTCAAAATGAAAAAATTGAACCAGAGGACGCCCTAAAAATTATAAAAAATATATTAAATAAATATTTAGATATTAGAAAAAAAGCATTATCTGATTTTTACTTTAATAATTTTACTTTATTTGATGGCTTAGAATCATTTACAAAGAAAGATTTAAAAGCTGAATTATATTTTTTATATTGTCAATTGCCTGATAATTCTAATTTTATAACTAAAATACTATTAACATGCTCTATCGAAGAAGCAATTAAATTTTATGAACAAATCATTTTAGAAGATTATCTACAAAATATTTTTAAAAAACAAGAAATTAGACATTATGCAAATATCTTTATAAAAGAATTAGATAAATATACCAAAAAATATTATAATCAAAACTACAAATCCAAGCATTGATACGAATTTATAACACTAGCAAACAAATGGTTGCATTTATTCTTGCGATATGCTATAATACTAACCCGTAAGGGGGATTACAATGAAAAAAACAATAACAGTTGAAGAATTTGAAATTTTAAGACAAAGTATATCTACAATAATAGATCACGTTGAAAAAGGACAATTAAATGCTGATATTTTAAAAAGTCTTCATGAATATTTACAAACAGTCAGTGTTCTTCCAGAATTTAAATATGATACAAAACCAAATTTTACAAGATAAAAATATTAAGTAAGTAAGAAAATTAAATGCTTACTTATTTTTAATTTTACATTAAATACATCTTAATAAAATTTTCTATTGACAACCTACGATATTATGATAAAATCATAAGTGTTAAAAAAAGCCATTATCATATTTATAAATAACACATATAATGGTTTAGGAAAGAGGATTTATAATGATTAAATTAACTGATGAAGAAAAAGA
Source organism: uncultured Bacilli bacterium (assembly GCA_947522695.1). GTDB lineage: Bacteria > Bacillota_I > Bacilli_A > RF39 > UBA660 > CAG-533. Next base: position 29,955 of record CANNTX010000002.1, read on the forward strand.
TACTTTATCATATAATGATGTAGCCTACTTAATATTAAAAGATAAAAATAAAAAAATTAAAATTCAAGATTTATTTAAAGAAGTAATTAAAGTCATGGATTTACCTGAATCTACTTTTGAAGATGATATCGAAGAATTTTTTGAATTAATAATTACTGATAAAAGATTAACTATGATAGACAATGGATTTGTAGATTTAAAAATTAACCATAGTACTAAAATGATTGTTGATGAAGATGAAGACGAAGATATGTTAATTGAAAATGAAGAAGATCTTGAAGAAGAAAATTCAGAAGATAATTATGATGATGATTCAAATCCAGAAGATGATACCGATAACGATTTACAAGATTTAGTAATCATTGATGAAGATAGTGACGATTTAGATTCTGATATGATGTAACTAATTCTTTTTTCTTATATAAAGGAGGATAACAATGATAGATAGATTAGAACTATTAACTAATAGATATAATGAAATAAACGAAGAATTATTAAAACCAGAAGTATTATCAGATTTTAATAAGCAAAAGAAATTATCAAAAGAAAAAGGTGGCATAGAAGAAGCAGTAAATAAATATGCCGAATATAAAGATTTAGTTTCTGAAATAGAAGGCTTAAAGGAACTAGTAATGGATCCTGAAATGCATGAAATAGCATCTATTGAACTAGATGAAAAAAAGGAAAAACTTGCATCTTTAACTAAAGAAATTGAAATACTACTTTTACCTAAAGATGAAAATGATGGAAAAGATATTATCATGGAAATTAGAGGAGCTGCCGGTGGTGATGAAGCTAATATTTTTGCTGGCGACCTATTTAGAATGTATTCAAAATATGCTGAAAAAGTTGGTTGGAAATTAGAAGCAACTCATGCTGTTGAAGGAGATTCAGGTGGCTTTTCAACTATTGAATGTTCAATTAAAGGTGATAATGTTTATTCTAAATTAAAATTTGAAAGCGGAGTTCACCGTGTTCAAAGAGTTCCTGAAACAGAGACAGCCGGACGTATTCATACATCTACTGCAACTGTTTTAGTAATGCCTGAAGTTGAAGATGTTGATATTGAGATAAAACCAGAAGATGTTCGTGTTGACGTTTATCGTTCAAGTGGTAAAGGTGGACAAGGAGTAAATACAACTGACTCTGCTGTTCGTGTAACTCATATTCCAACTGGTATTGTCGTAACATGCCAAAATGAAAGAAGTCAAATAAAGAATAAAGAAAGAGCTATGGTTGTTTTAAAATCTAGATTATATGATGCCGAAATGCAAAAACAAAATAATGAGACAGGTACAGCTCGTAAGAGTATGATTGGATCAGGCGATCGTTCAGAAAAAATAAGAACATACAATTATCCACAAAATCGTGTAACCGATCATCGTATTAACTTTAGTATTATGGAACTAGATCGTGTAATGGAAGGAAACTTAGATCCAATTATAGAAGCCTTAATAACAGAAGATCAAAGAAGGAAAATGCAAGGTGAGGAATAAACCTGAAAATATTAGCAACTTAGATTGGAATTTACTATGTCAAAAATATGATAACTTAGAAGAAGTTATTGCTAAAATAGATGAAGGCTATCCAATTGCCTATTTAATAGGAGACGTATCATTTTACGGTTATCCCTTTAAAGTAAATGAAAATGTTTTAATTCCCAGATTTGAAACAGAAACTTTAATTGAAAAAACTATTAAATTAATTAAAAGTCTAAATTTAGAAAATTCCAATTTAATTGATTTAGGAACTGGTTCTGGTGTTATAGCAATAACTTTAAAAAAAGAAATACCTTCTTTAAATATTACAGCAATTGATAAAAGTAATGAAGCCCTAAAAGTCGCTATAGAAAATTCTAAATTAAATAATGTAAATGTAGATTTTCAAAATCAAGATATTTTTAATTACGAATTACCTGAAAATATAAGTATTGTAATAAGTAATCCTCCTTACATAGAAGAAAATTCTAATTATAATCAAAATGTTCTTTACGAACCAAAAGAAGCTATCTTTGTTTCTAATATAAATCCATTAATTTATTATGAACAAATATTAAAAATGGCTAAAGAAAAAATTACCAAAAAACATCTTATTGCTTTTGAAATAGATGAAGATCACAAAGAAGACATGTACAAATTATGTAAGAAGTATTTTCCAAGTGATAATATAGTTATTGAAAAAGATTTAGCAGGTAAAAATCGTTATGCTTTTATATATAGTGAATAAAAAATAAAAAGATTACCCAATATTATTTTAGAAAGGGTAATTTTTTAATGAAAAATACTTTAATATGTTTATCAATAATAATTTTTAGTTTAACCTTAATAAAAAATAAAAATCAAAATGAAGTAATAATACCAACTGACTCAATTCGATTTCGAGTAATTGCTTCATCAGATAGTGAATTAGATATAGAAACCAAATTAGAGCTTAAAGATCACATTGAAAAAGTTCTTATAGATTTAACAAAGAATGCTACAACTACTGAAGAAGTAGATAAAATAATTGTTGATAACTTAGACTTTATCAACATTCAAATTCATAATTTTTTAAAAAACGATAATTACAAATTAGATTATGGTTTAAATTATTTTCCTAGTAAAACTTATAAAGGAGTAGTTTATGAAGCAGGTGTCTATAACTCATTAGTAATAACAATTGGTAATGGTCTAGGAAAAAATTGGTGGTGTACCTTATTTCCTCCCTTATGTTTATTAGAAAATAACGAAACAACAAACGATGTAGAATACAAATTATTTATTTCTAGTATAATTGAAAAGTTTAAATAATATACTTAACTAGGTGATCTTTTGTTAAGTATTTTTTTAATTGGAGTAGCGCTTTCTATGGATGCCTTTTCCATTGCTCTCTCCATCGGAACAACCCATTTATCCAAAAATAGATTTATATTAATTCCCATTGTAGTAAGTATAATGCACTTTGTTATGCCCTTAATTGGTTTATTTCTAGGTAATCAAATTTTATCGGTAATAAATATCAATCCAAAAATTATCATGACCATAATCTTGTTATATCTAGCGTTTGTTATGTATAAAGATCGAAATAATGATAAAATAACTAAAATAAACTCATTATCAAGCATCTTTTTATATGCATTTTCTGTTTCTCTTGATAGTTTTTCAGTAGGAATTGGCTTAAAAGCCTTAACTGATAAAATAATCATACCTCCAATCATTTTCTCATTATGTGCCGGAACAATTACTTATATGGGATTAATTCTAGGAAAGTATTCTCAAAAGGTATGGAAAGAAAAAGCATCACTTATAGGAATAATATTATTAATATTGATATCGATTGTCAATATTTGTAAATTATTTACTTAGATATTTGACTAAAACAAACTAAAATATTATATTATATTTAGAAAGGTAACTTTTTTATGAAAAAACTAATTATAGAAGGCCAGAAAGAATTATCTGGTACAATAAAAATAAGCGGTGCTAAAAATAGCGTAGTTGCGTTAATCCCCGCATCCGTATTAACAAAAGGAAAATGTATAATAAAAAATGTTCCTAAAATAAGTGACGTTAAATTATTATTAGAAATATTAAAATTATTGGGATCCAAAGTCGAATTAGAGGGAGATACCCTTTATATTGATAATTCAAACATCCATAATGAATTTATCCCTAAAGATATAGCATCTAAAATGCGTGCATCATATTATTTTATGGGATGTTTATTATCTCGTTTTGGTTATGCTAAAGTATCATACCCAGGTGGTTGTACAATTGGAGCTCGTCCAATAAATTACCATACAGCTGGTTTTGAAAAGTTAGGAGCAAACATAACAGTAGAAGATGATATAAATTATATTATTGAAGCTAAAGAATTAATTGGTAATAATATCTTCCTAGAGTTTGCCTCTGTAGGAGCAACTATAAATATTATGTTTTCTGCTGTTAGAGCCAAAGGAACAACTGTTATTCACAATGTAGCGAAAGAACCAGAAATAATAAATATTGGAGAGTTCCTAAATAGTATGGGAGCTAAAATTACCGGATTAGGAACAGATACCATCACAATAGAAGGTGTAGATGAACTACATGATGGCGAAATAACTGTTATTCCTGACCGTATCGAAGCAGGAACCTACATGATGATTGGAACTCTTCTTGGTAATAATTTAAAAATAGATGGAATCATCCCTGAACATTTAACAAGTGTAATATCTAAACTTAAAGAAGCCGGTGCATCACTAGAAGTTAAAGAAGATTATGTTATTATTAACAAGGTAGATAAACTAGAGCCAGTTAACATTAAAACCTTAGTTTATCCTGGTTTTGTAACTGATTTAGGTCAACCAATGAGTACTCTATTAACCCAGTGTGAAGGAACAAGTATCTTTGAAGAAACAATTTATGAAAATAGAATGAGACATATCAAATATTTAAATGAAATGGGTGCTAACATCGACCTAGATGGTAAAGTAGCCATGATTCATGGAAAAACATGTTTACATGGTGAAACAGTCGAAGCAACTGACCTTAGAGCAGGTGCTGCTATGCTACTTGCCGGAATGATAGCCAAGGGAACAACAACCATAACAAATATAGAACATATTTTAAGAGGCTATGAAAACATAGTAACCAAACTAACAACAGTAGGAGCAAATATTAAAATAATAGATGAATAATAAGTGAGGAAATATGTATAAATACACATTAAATGATAATGAAGATATCATTAAAATATTTGATAATCTATATATAAAACAAGGAAGAAATGAGAAAACAACCTCAGCAATTTTAACAAATCAAAGATTATTATTTTTAGATTATATAGTTCAAAATGAAGGGTTAGAAGTTCTAAGAATCGCCCGTGGATCTCAATCACTTCAATATAAAGAAGTATATTATCAAATAATCTTAAATGATATAAAAACAATTAATAAAAAAGAATTATATGAAATAGTTCTTAACAATAATTCAATAATCGAATTTAATGAAAAAAATTATATGATTTAATTTTAAAACTTAAAGAAGAGTAATGTCTTCTTTTTTTGTTTGTTAATAATTATTAAGTATTCCAGATTAAAATTTAAGTAAGTGTAAAATTTAAGTAAATTAATAACTTTTAAATTTAAAATTATCATTAACTCTAGTATATTTGATAATATTAAAATAGAAAGTGTGAGTGTTATGGAAACTAATAATAATAAAAAAATAATAATTCTCTTAACAATCCTATTTGCAATTGTAATTGCACTTTTAATAGTCTTAATATTTAAAACTAACAATTTAAAAAAACAACCTGAATTAGACTCGAGTACAATAACCACGACAACAACTATATCTTTCCAAAAAGATGAAAATATTCAATTTGATCTATCAAAATTAAATAATGAAGAAATCAAATTTGTAAATATTGATGAATTAAATGAATATGAATATACCATGGAAAATAATTTATTTCAAAAAATAAATTCTGAAACATTTGCTTATAAATCAAGTGAAAACAATGACAACAAAGTATTTGAATTTGATTATATACCTTTTTTAAAAATAGAAAATAGCAAATTGTTTTGGAAAGTTAATAATAAATGGGAATTAGATTCTACTATTAAAGACGATATAAAATATTTCAATTATTTTAGTTCAGCAGATGTAACAATTTACAGTTTTATTGCGATTACATCAAATAAAATTTATATTATTGAAATCCCTGATGGGATTGATACAGATAGCGATATTTTAAAAGAACATGCATTAGAAGAATTTAATAAAAAATATAGTAAATTAATATATAATGTCATTGATGCCAAAACAGAAAGTGTTATAGAAAAACATAAACCAATTGCCTGTAATCTTTATAGTGATTTCTATTTTTCTATAAATAATAAAACATATCGAATAAGTAATAATAAGTTAAAATTAGCAAGTGATTATTCAGAATATTTTTCTGATAATTTGATAGAATATTTAGGAACATGCGAACCAGACACGGCTTCAATCAAAATTGATAAAAATGGTTTAATTTTAGACAATAATATTGATAAAACCAAAATAAATAAAGTAAAGTACTACTTAAAAAATGCTAATATTGAAATGATTATAGATTCTAATATGAATTATTATCTTAAAACTAATAATAAAGACTATTATGGAAAAATTGATAATTTAAATTTTAATAAACAAACTAAATTGTTAACTTTAACTTTTAATAATAACTCAATAATTCTTAAAGAAGTATCATATTATTTATATGACTATTCACAAAATAACTAAACTATGATAATATAAAAATGTATTAGAAATAATACGTTAAATAAATAATATTAATTTTATCAAGAATGAGGGAGAGAATTAGCTCTAAGAACTCATACCAACCTACTTAAGGCAAGGTGGTAATGCTAATATCGATGAAAGAGATTTATTACTAACTCTTTCAAGAGTTTTTTATTTTTGATAAAAATGGAAAGAGGTAGATTATGAAAAATTATTATTTAACAAGTGAATCTGTAACGGAAGGACATCCAGATAAAATATGCGATAAAATAAGTGATTATATTTTAGATGAAGCATTAAGACAAGACAAAAATAGTAAAATGGCAGTCGAAGCAACAATTAAGGATGATCTAATATTAATCTATGGAGAAGCTACTACAAATGCAAAACTTAATTACGAGCAACTAGCTAAACATGTATTAAAGGATATTGGTTATAACGAAGAATATAATGTAATAGTTAAGGTAAATAAACAATCAATTGAAATTAATAATGCTGTAAATAAAGATAAAATAATGGCAGGAGATCAAGGAATCATGTTTGGATATGCAACTAATGAAACTAAAGAATATATGCCATTGACCATTCTTTTAGCAAATAAACTCGCTAAAAGATTAACTGATGTAAGAAAGCAAGTCAAAGACTCAATATTAAAACCAGATGGAAAAACTCAGGTAACAATTGAATATGAAAATGATTTACCTAAAAGAGTTGATACAATAATCATCGCAAGTCAACATAAAGAAAATATTGATTATGAAGAATTAAAAAATTTAATTATAGATGAGGTAATAAAACCGATAATCCCAAAAGAGTTACTAGACGAAAATACCAAAATATTAATTAATACTAGCGGTAAATTTACAATTGGCGGTTCATTTGGCGATAGCGGTACAACCGGTCGTAAAATAGTTGCAGATACTTACGGTGGAGTAGGTAAAGTAGGCGGTGGTTGCTTTAGCAGTAAGGATCCATCAAAAGTAGATCGAAGTGGTGCATATTATGCTAGATACGTTGCCAAAAATATAGTTGCTCATAATTTAGCAGATAAATGTGAAATAGAGCTAGCTTATGCCATTGGAAAAGAATATCCAATATCAATTTATATTAATACTTTTAACACTAATAAAGTATCAATGGATAAAATCTATGATTATGTTAACAAAAACTTTAACTTCAGTGTTGATAATATCATTAAGGAATTAGATTTATTAAATCCAATCTATTACAATTTAGCAGCTTATGGTCATTTTGGACGAACTGATTTAAATTTAACATGGGAACAAATTAAATCTTAATTTACTGAGCTAAGCTAAATTGCCTCTTGCAATTTCTCAAATATATGTTATACTATCGAAGTAAACGAATTTCTATGATTTAATTTAAATCATGGCGGAAGGAGAATAAAAATGAAGAAAAATTTACATCCATCATTTGTAGATTGTACAGTAACTTGTGCTTGTGGACATACTTTCCAAACAAAATCTAACAAACCAACACATTTTGTTGAAACTTGTAGTGCATGCTCACCAGCATATAATCCAGAAATGAGCAAAACTGCTAAGAAAACTGGTACTGTAGAAAAATTCAATAAGAAATATAATTTAAATTAAGTGCTAAATAAAGCACTTTTTTTGTTAACTTCATGTCAAATTATATTCAAAATTTAAATATTTGTAATCAATTGTGATAACATAATAATGTATAGGAGGAACTATGGAAAAAGAATATTATGAAAAATTATTAAACAATTCGGTTAATTTATATACTAAAGGAACATTAATACAATATGGATTAAGAGAAGATCAAGCATTAGAAATTGTTTCAAATTTAACTGGAATAGCACCTGAAAAATTACAAGAACTTAGAAATGAAAGAATAAATACAATAAGTAATGAAATGAACAAATCAAATGAAATTCTTTCATCAATGCTATCTAGATAAAAGAAAGGGATAATTAACATGAAAGTAGCAATTGCAACAGACCATAATGGCGTTAATATCAAAAAAGAAATAATTAGATTTTTAAATAATCACAATATTGAAACCATTGATTTAAGTGAACATAATTCAGCAGTCGATGATTATCCACTATATGCTTTTGAAGTAGGAAAAGTAGTATCATCTAAAGAAGCAGATTATGGAATTTTACTTTGTGGAACTGGTATTGGAATGAGTATTGCCGCTAATAAAGTTAAAGGTATTCGTTGTGCTCATGTAACAAGTAATACAGAAGCAATGCTAGCCCGTGCTCATAATAATGCTAATATTATCGCTTTAGGAGTAAATAATCATAAAGTTAATGACTTAATTAAATGGATAGATTTATTCTTAACAACCGATTTTAAAAATGAAGAAAGACATGTAAGAAGAAATAAACAGATAATGGAGTATGAACAAAAGTAATGATTAAAACGATTATATACATAGTTTGCGTCCTATTATCTGTATTTGTTTTAAATGGAATTAATTTTAATAATTTTTTTAAAAAAAATCACATAATTGAAGCAAGATTTTTTGTTATTATCATAAGCTTAATTATGGGATATCTATTAGGAAGTTTTATAATAGAGTTTTTAAATGTAAGTGCAATCTTTTAAGGAGACCTATGAAAAAAATATTATTATTAATCTCATTCTTATTACCAATATTTATAAGTAGTTTTAATAAAACTACTTTTTTATTTTCTAATAAGGATAAAAATATAATTGTTCATTTAACTGATTTAGATTTATATCTAGATTTAAATGACTATGTTACCGGGGTTGTTGCATCCGAAATGCCCGCTTTATTTAATGATGAAGCTTTAAAAGCCCAAGCGGTAGCAGCCAGAAGTTTTGCAACATCAAAAATGGAAAATAATTATTTAGAACTAACGTCAGGAATAAGTGATCAAGTATATAGTCCAATTTATAAATTGCAAGAAAAATGGCAATCTGACTTTGATAAATATTATCAAAAAATATCAAAATGTGTTAAATCAACTAATAATGAAGTAATAAAAAGAGATAATAAAATCCTAAGAACCTATTATTTTTCTATGAGTAATGGTTATACTGAAAATTCTCAAACTGTATTTAATGATACCACTTTTACCAGTGTTAAATCTCTTGAAAATGAAGATACTCCAAATTATAAATTCCAAAAAACTTTTTCAGCAGAAGAACTTCAAAAAATCTTGAATATATCAAACATAAATATTCAAAGTATCGAAAGAAACAATACAAACCATGTTTCCACAATAACTATTAATAACAAAATATATACTGGAATTCAATTCCGTAAATTACTAAATCTTCGTTCTACTGATTTTACTATTCAAAAACAAGATAATAACTACATTATAACCACAATAGGTTATGGTCATGGAGTAGGAATGAGTCAATATGGAGCTAACCAAATGGCCAAAAATGGCTCTAATTATAAAGAAATATTAAATCATTATTATGAAAATACCGAAATATCTGAAATTTAAAGTATAAAAATTAATAAATTACCCAAACTTTTAATAGGAGGAAATATGAATAAAAAATATAAATTAAAAGGGTGGGTAGTTTTTTCAGTATATGCTATTTCAATTATTACAATTATTTCAAGCTTATACTTAGTAGGTAAGACATTAGAAGGAATGATTTATTCAAATGAATCTATATCTTATGTTTATAGAGGAATAATTGATGATGCAGTCCCAGTTATAAGTACTACAAAGAGTAAAAAGTTTACAATGCCTTATCAAGATGGAAATGTGAAAATTATTAAAAACTTCTATGATAAAGATTCTGATAATGTAACTCAAGAAAACTCATTAATACTTTACCAAAATACCTATATGCCAAATACCGGTATTCTTTACGGAAATGATAATGTTTTTGATGTATTAGCAGTTCTTGACGGAACAGTTGAATCAGTAACAACAGATGAAGTATTAGGAAATATTATAACCATTAGACATACCAATAATATGACAACAACATATGAAAGTTTAAATAATGTTGACGTAATTGTTGGTCAAGCAGTTAATCAAGGTGACATAATTGGTAAAAGTGGAACAAACAAAGTAGAATCATCTACAAATTCAATGTTATTATTTGAAGTAAACTACAATGGTAATAATATCAATCCAACAAATATTTATGATAAAGAAATAAATGAACTTAATTAATGTTTACTTTTGAATTAACAGATAATTATATACTTATTTATAATCATAAAACAAAAGAAATAATAAAAGAAGAAATCCCTTATAATATTATCTCAAATAATAAAATATATGATTATCTAAAATTAAACAAAATAATAATTGATATTATTAACAAATACAAATTATTAAATTCACTATTTAAAACAAAGATAAATATTTTAATTTTTGAAAATAAAACTCCAACAGAAATATATCTTTTAAAAAATTTATTTAAAAATCTTTCTAACATAAACATAAATCTTATTCATGTTTCTAGTTTATTTGATAATAAACATTTATTTATAAGTGGAAATAAATTATATTATCAAGATAAAAAAGTTGAAAGATTAAATAATAATGAATATATTTTAGTTGGTTATAATGAAAATTATCCTAAATTAAAAGAAAAAATATATCAAAAATATAATATTAAATTATTACAATATGAAGATTCTTATCGTAAAATATTCGACAAAGTCTTCTGTTTACTTTTAATATTGTTAATTGTATAATTATTATAATAAAGGAGTAAACAATAATGATTCAAATTGATAAAAAATTTGCTTATATATTTGTAATATTAACAGCAACAATGTTATTAATTACTGGTAGTTTTTTAATATTTAAATCAAGTGCATATCTTTCAAGAGATAAAATAGTTACAACAAGACCTAATAAAAATACTGAAATAAGTGTTGTAAATGAAAAAATTGAATTAACAGATGAATTAAAAAATGATTTAAAACAATTAATTCCTAAAAATACTTGTAATGAAGATTTATTATACTCACAATTTAATGGTGGATTTTATCTAGGTATAAATAATGATGAATCACTTGAAGATTGTCCAAATATTAAAGTATATACCAAAGATTATAATTGGCAATCATCATCAGATGAAATAATGTTATATAGTTATGTTCTTTTATTTGACGGTGTAAACTATGGTAAAACATATCAAAATTTAGTAGTTCCAAGTTCTAAAATTGAATCACTATCCGAAAATTCTTTTATAGGTTATGGTGGTAAATATAAATTCACTTTTGCAAAAGTAAATAATGATTATGTTTATACTTCAACAAGTTACATAAATTCTTAGATTTCTAAGAGTTTTTTCTTTTTCTTAAAAAAGTTATGATATAATTAATTAAAGATAGATTGGAGATAAAATATGAAAGTTGTTGATGGAAATACTGCCTGTTCTATGATGGCCTATAAATTAAGTGATATAAGTTTTATATATCCAATAACCCCATCTAGTCCTATGGCAAGTAACATAGATAATATGAATAATAAAGACATTAAAAATATTTTTAATGATAATGTAAATGTTTATGAAATGCAAAGTGAAGCAGGTGCTGCTGGTGCCCTTCATGGTGCTTTAAACGCTGGAAACTTAGGTACAACCTTTACTGCAAGTCAAGGATTACTTTTAATGATTCCTAATATGTATAAAATGGCTGGAGAATGTTTACCTGCTGTAATTCATGTAGCTGCTCGTAGCTTAGCAACCCATGCCTTAAGTATTTTTGGTGATCATCAAGATATTTATAGTGCAAGACAAACTGGCTTTTGCTATTTAGCAAGTACGAATGTTCAAGATGCTCATAATTTAGCCTTAATTTCCCATTTATCAGCCATTGAAAGTAGTTTACCATTTTTACATTTCTTTGATGGCTTTAGAACCAGTCATGAATATAATGTTATAAATGAAATAAGTGATGATGTAATCAAGAAATTAGTAAATTATGATAAAATCACTGAATTTAGAAATCGTGCTTTAAACTCAAATAAAAGTATCACTAAAGGAACAGCTCAAAATGAAGATATCTATTTTCAATCAGTACTAACAAGAAATAAAGATTACGCCAAAGTTCCTGATATCGTAAACGATTATATGCAAAAACTAAACAAAGAAATAGGAACAGACTATAAACCATTTAATTACTATGGTGGAACAAACGCTAAAGTAGTGCTTATCGCTATGGGATCAGTATGTGATACTATTAAATCAGTTGTAAAAAATAATCCCTTATTTGGTTTAATCGAAGTCCATCTATATCGTCCATTTAGTAAAGAATACCTACTTAACGTTTTACCAAAAACTACTAAAATAATTGGCGTATTAGATCGTACAAAAGAACATGGTGCCAGTGGTAACCCCTTATATTTAGATGTATTATCATCTCTTAAAAATACCAATATCAAAATTTATGGTGGAATCTATGGACTATCAAGTAAGAATACCACCCCAAATGATATTTACGATGTATACATGAATTTATTAAATAATCCTAAAGATGATTTCTCAGTCGGTGTTATAGATGACGTAACAAATACAAGCCTAACTCACTATAAATATATTGAAGAAGATAATTTTAGAGAATTTAAAATCTTTGGTTATGGTTCGGATGGATCCGTAAGTGCATCAAAAGATATGTTAAAAATCTTAGGTAAATCTGCTTATGTTCAAGGTTATTTCGAATATGACTCTAAAAAAAGTGGTGGCGTAACAGTTTCCCATTTAAGATTATCTAACAACCCAATAAATGCCCCATACTATACAAATCATCCTGAATTATTAGTAGTAACCAAAGACGAATATTTCCATAAATTTGACATGATAACCGGTTTAAAACCAGGCGGTAATTTAATAATAAATACCTCAAAAACCGAAGAAGAACTAAATAAATTCCTGCCAACAAACATTAAAGAATATCTAAATGCAAATAATATCAAAACATATATAATAAATGCTAGTAAATTAGCCGAAGAAAATGGAATTAAAGGTAAAATAAGTTTAATAATCGAAACCTCAATTTTAAATTTACTAAATATTCCAAATTACCAAAATATCTTAATTGAAAACGTTAAAGAAAGATTTAGAGCTAAAGGAGAATCTATTGTTGAAAGTAATATCAAAGTTATAAAAGAAACTCCAAATAATCTATTTAATATCAAGATT
>CANNTX010000003.1 GCA_947522695.1 uncultured Bacilli bacterium
TTTTAAAAACACACTTTTTTCCTTATTTTATAATGGTTTGATGGAAATTTACTTCACACCAGATTTTATTGAACCTTACTTAATTTGGTAATCTTTTTTATATAAATCCAAGCTACCACGAAGTAAATACAAGAACACATTTAATTCTAAAGAAAGAATATCGATAATATATTTAATTAGGTGATTTTAATGCTTCATTATCGTATTCATAAAAGAATTTATTATGTGTATTTAATAGTCTTAATAACTTTTTTAGTAATAATATTAAGAGTGTTTTATCTTCAAGTATTTAAAGTAAATAATATAAAAGATAAAGCTGATAGTTTATGGAGTCGTAATTTACCAATTCTTGCTGATAGAGGTAAAATTACTGATCGTAATGGGGTAGTTCTTGCAGATAATTTAACAACAACATCTCTAGTAGTAATACCAGTCCAAATTCAAAATAAAGAAGAAGTTGCTAAAAATTTATCTGAAATACTAGGAACAACTTATTTAAATATTTATTCTCATTTAACCAAACATACCTCAATTGAAAGAATTCACCCTGAAGGAAGAAGATTATCATATGATATTGCAGAAAAAATAAATAATTTAAATTATGATGGAGTCTATTTACTTAAAGAATCTAAAAGATACTATCCCTATGAATCATTACTTTCTCATGTCTTAGGATATGTTGGCATAGATAATCAAGGTTTATCTGGAATTGAACTTGAATATGATAAATATTTAAAAGGTAATGACGGAGGTATATTATATTATTCTGATGGTAAAGGAAATCGCTTAAATTTATCCGAAGTATATGATGAACCAGTTAATGGTAATAATATTTCTTTAACAATAGATATAGATATTCAAGAAGCAGTTGAAAAGGAATTAGACAATGTCGTTACAAAATATAATCCAGACAGTACTTTAGCCTTAGTTATGGATCCTAATAGTGGAGAAGTTCTTGCTATGTCTTCTCGTCCAAACTTTGATTCTAATAATTATAAAAATTATGACTTAGAAACTATTAACCGAAACTTACCAATATGGATGACTTATGAACCAGGTTCAACATTTAAAATTATAACTCTATCTAGTGCTATAAATGAAGGAAAAGTAAATTTATTTGATGATCATTATTACGATGGTGGATCAATTCAAGTTGAAAATGCCAGAATTAAATGTTGGAAAAGAGGAGGACATGGTTCTGAAACTTTTTTAAATGTTGTCGAAAACTCTTGCAACCCAGGTTTTGTCGTATTAGGTCAAAGGTTAGGTACTGAAACTTTATATTCATACTTAGAGAAATTTGGTTTTGGTAAAAAGACCGGAATTGATTTAAATGGAGAAGCCAGTGGTATCATGTTTAAATTATCTAAAATGGGACCCGTTGAAACCGCAACAACTGCTTTCGGACAAGGTATAAGTGTAACACCTATTCAACAAGTAACGGGAGTCTCAGCCGCTATTAATGGTGGAACATTATATAAACCATATATAGTTAAATCTATAAGTGAACCAGAAACAAATAATGTCATTGTTCTTAATAAAAAACAAGTAGTTAGAGAAAATATTGTTACTGAAGAAACAAGTAACTTAGTCAGATTTGCCCTTGAAAGTGTAGTTCAAAATGGTACTGGTAAAAATGCCTATATTGAAAATTACCGAGTAGGTGGTAAAACCGGAACAGCTCAAAAAGTTAAAGATGGTAAATATATGGTTGGTAATTATATTGTTTCATTTATTGGCTTCTTACCTGCTGATAATCCTAAATATGTAGTCTATGTTGCAGTTGATAATCCAAAAGGTATCACTCAGTATGGTGGAACAGTTGCTGCACCTATTGCTAAAAATATTATGCTAAGTATTATTGATAGTCAAAATATTCCTAAAGTAGAAACAGATAGAGCTAGAGAATATACATGGCTAGATACTAAATATATTAAATTACCAGATGTTACAGGAATGGATTTAGATACTGCTAAAAAATCTTTAAGAGGATTTAAAATAGAATACTCAGGAACAGGTGAAAAAGTAATATCTCAAATGCCAGAAGGAAATACTTTTGTAAAAGAAAATAGTATCGTTAAAATATTATTAGATTAAAAACTATCTAATACTTGTAAAAATAGTTGACACTCCACCTAAATGGAGTGTTATTATATTCCTCGAAAGGAAGAAATTATATGAATAATTTATATAAAATAGGAGATTTTTCTAAAATAGTTAATTTACCAATAAAAACTTTAAGATACTATGATGAGTACGGATTATTAGAACCATCATATGTTGACGAATTTACTGGATATCGTTATTATAATGATACTAATATAAGTGAATGCAAATTAATAATATTACTAAAATCATTAGATTTTACCTTAGAAGAAATATTAAATTGTAAAGATAATTTAACAGCAGAAGTTATTAATGCAAAAAGAAAAGAAATAGATGATAAAATAGATTTATTAAATAAAAAGAAAAAAAGGTTAATGATTATCGAACAAGAACTTTCAAGTGTAAAAGATAACTCTCAAAACACTCAAATTAACAAACCAAAAGTTTTAGTTCTAACCCCAAATAAAGATAATAATATAGCAGCTTAATTTATATTATTATATAATTAAAAGTAAAGAGAAGGTAGTAAAGATGGAAAAAGATAAGAAACATATATATAAAGATTTTATAAAAAATGCCAAGATAACTTTAAAATATTCAAAAAATTATAAAGGAACATTATTAACAATATTAATTATTAATCTTATAGTTTCTGGAATTGGATTTGTTACCCCTATTTTATCTGCTAAATATATTTCTTACTTAACAAATGGAGCTTTTAATAATCTTATATATATAATTATAGTTCAAACCATTACATATATAACTAGTATGATTTTAAGATTAATATCCGATAAAATAAATCGATACTATGATTTTAAAATAAAAAGAAAATTACAATTAGAACTTACTAAAGCAACTTTAACCATAGATCAAAATATTCTAAATAAAGAAAATAGTGGAACTTTTATTGAAAGGATTAATGGTGCCACAAATTTATCTTCAAAGCTATTATATATTGCCGAAAGATTATTTAATTTAGTAGGTGATTTAGGAGTATTATTAGTTGTACTTAATATTAATTTACCTATTGGAATAACATATATAATTATAATATTAATAAATGTGTTATATGATAAATATCGAGATAATATAAATTATAAAAATAGTGAAAAGGTTTATGAATTATCTGACAAAACTAGTGGATTTATTTCGGAAATAGTTAGAGGAATTAAAGATATAAAAATTCTTAATGCTGAAGAATCATTTTTAGAACAAGCAGATAAATATATGAATGATACTAATACTGAAAGATTAAATGCTAATAATACAGATGAAAAACTATCTACGATTAGCTCATTAATAAGAGAAATATCTAATATGCTAATTAATTTATTAATGGTTTATGAATTAATAAAAGGAAATTTAAGTATTGAGTCAGCATTAATAATTTATAATTATAAAGGTAATATAAATTCACTTAAATATGATTTATCTTCCATAAATTTTTGGATTAGTGATTTTGTACTATGTTCTAATCGTACATATGGCATTTTGGATGATAATAAATTTCCTAAAGAAAAATTTGGAAATAAAAACTTATCTAAATTTAAAGGACATATTGAATTTAAAGATGTTAACTTTTCCTATGAAGAAAATATCCCTGTATTAAAGAATTTAAATTTAGAAGTATTACCAAATGAAGTAGTCGGATTTGTTGGCATATCGGGAGCAGGTAAAAGTACAATCTTTAATTTAATAAGTGCTTTAAATAAACCAGATAGTGGTGAAATCTTATTTGATGGAGAAAGTATTAATGAATTAACCAAAGATTCAATAAGAGGTAATTTATCAGTAATAAGCCAAAATGCCTATATATTTAATATGAGTATAGAAGACAATTTAAGAATAATAAAGAAAAATGCTACTAAAAAAGAAATAGAAAAAGCTTGTAAAATGGCCTGTTTAGATGAATTTATCGAAAGTTTACCAAATAAATATAAAACAATAGTAGGAGAAGGCGGTGTAACATTATCAGGAGGCCAACGCCAAAGAATAGCAATAGCAAGAGCACTATTATTAAATACTGAAGTATTATTATTTGATGAAGCAACAAGTAGTTTAGATAATACAACTCAAGAAAAAATCCAAAAAGCAATTGAAAACTTAAAAGGAAAATACACAATATTAATAATTGCCCATCGATTATCAACTGTAATAAATTCCGATAAAATATATGTTATCAATAAAGGAACTGTAGCAGGTGTAGGAACTCATAAAGAATTATTAAAAACTTGTAAAACATATGCTGATTTATATAAAAATGAAGATAATAAAATTGATTAATGTATAAAATATGATAAAATAAGATTGAGTATAAAAAGAGGTATATATGAAAAAATTTAAAGATTTTAATGAAACAATTAGAAATTTTATAAAGATATATAAATATAATAAAAATACCAAGAAAAATATAATTAAAGCAGTAATAATAGATTTAATTATCATAATAATATACTTTCTTTATCCATTAGTAATTGCAAAATCTCTTCTTGCACTATCTAATAATAAATTAAATATTTTATTAATTATGGTAATGGCATTATTTGTAATAGATTCGGCAGATTCTTTATTAAAATACCTTTTTTCAATCATTTTTAATAAAATAAACTATCAAATTAAAAAGAATCTTCAATTGGAATTAATTAGTGAAAGCCTTAAAATAAAACAAAGTACTTTAAATCAAACATCTAGTGGAATTTTAATTGAAAGAATAAATAATGATACTAGTAATTTAGCAAAAAACATAACAAATTTATTAGATTTATTAATGTCCTTATTAGGAAGAATTGGACTTATATTTGCAATATGTGTGATAAATATTTATGTTGGTTTATTATATGTTTTCTTTATTGTAATAGTGTTATTATTTAACAATTATTCTTACAAAATTAATTATAAAAATAATCAAAAACAAAGAGAAAATAGGGATAAAACTGGTGGATTTGTTTCAGAAATTATTAAAGGAACAAAAGATATAAAAATACTTAATGCGGAAAAATCATTTTTAAACAAAACAGAAGAATATATTGATGATGCTAATAAAATAAATTATGAATATGAAGTTGAAAGAAAAAAATTATATTCAATTATGCTATTTATAAAAGCATTGGGTGATTTTGCTTCCGGTTTACTTATAATATTTTTAATATATAAAAATGAATTAACAACTGAAGCAGCTTTAATTTTATATAATTACAGCAGCTCTGTTCAAAGTATTACTTATACTTTATCTAATTTATCAAACACAATTAATGATTTCAATCTATCATGTAATCGTATTTTTGGTTTATTAGGATGTGAAGAATTTCCTAAAGAAAAATTTGGAAATAAAAACATATCTAAATTTAAAGGACATATTGAATTTAAAGATGTTAACTTCTCATATGAAGAAAATATACCCGTATTAAAGAATTTAAATTTAGAAGTGTTACCAAATGAAGTAGTCGGATTTGTTGGTCCATCGGGAGCAGGTAAAAGCACAATCTTTAATTTAATAAGTGCTTTAAATAAACCAGATAGTGGTGAAATCTTATTTGATGGAGAAAGTATTAATGAATTAACCAAAGATTCAATAAGAGGTAATTTATCAGTAATAAGCCAAAATGCCTATATATTTAATATGAGTATAGAAGACAATTTAAGAATAATAAAGAAAAATGCTACTAAAAAAGAAATAGAAAAAGCTTGTAAAATGGCCTGTTTAGATGAATTTATCGAAAGTTTACCAAATAAATATAAAACAATAGTAGGAGAAGGCGGTGTAACATTATCAGGAGGCCAACGCCAAAGAATAGCAATAGCAAGAGCACTATTATTAAATACTGAAGTATTATTATTTGATGAAGCAACAAGTAGTTTAGATAATACAACTCAAGAAAAAATCCAAAAAGCAATTGAAAACTTAAAAGGAAAATACACAATATTAATAATTGCCCATCGATTATCAACTGTAATAAATTCCGATAAAATATATGTTATCAATAAAGGAACTGTAGCAGGTGTAGGAACTCATAAAGAATTATTAAAAACTTGTAAAACATATGCTGATTTATATAAAAATGAAGATAATAAAAGTAAATAATAATTAAAATAAAACGGCTAAATTCACGGTCGTTTTTTTATTTAGACTACCACTCCTTTAGACTACCACTTGAAATTTATTCTTTAATTTGCTACAATTATTTTACGTTGAAAAGAACTTTTATTTTAATTTAGAAAGAAGGAAAATTTATGAGTAAAATAAAAATTTTTGGTATGGGTGGATTAGATGAAAATGGTAAAAACACCTATATTATTGAAGTAGATAATAAAATATTTATATTTGATGCTGGTTTAAAATATGCTAGTGATTCTAATTTTGGTATTGATTATATAATTCCTGATTATAAATATTTAGTAGAAAATCGTAAAAGAATAGTAGGCGTATTTGTAACTCATGCTCATCCTGAAAGTTATGGTGGAGTATCTGATTTAATAAAGAATATTCCTGAAATTAAAGTATATGCTTTAAAATATACAATTAATCAGTTAATATTAGATGGCGTAAATGAAAAGAATCTACATGTTTTAATGCCACATAAAAAAATGAATTTCACTAAAGAATTAAGTATATTTCCTATAACTGTAAATCATTCAGTTCCTGATAGTTGTATGTATGTATTAAATACCCCAGATGGGGCCATTGTTTATACAGGAGATTTTATAATTGATCCATCAATGATGGGAGCATATCATATGGATTTAGGAAAAATTGCCTATGTTGGAAAACAAGGTGTTCTTGCCCTTTTAGGAGAATCTTCCTTTGCTGAAAATATTGGACATACCAGTCCTAACCATCACTTGTCATCTTTTTTCAAAAAACTAATTGCTAAAACTGATGGCCGTATAATCTTTAGTGTTCTTCCAGTTCACTTATATACAATTGAAGGAATATTTAACGCAGCTAAAAACTCCCATCGTAAAGTAGTAGTAATGGGTAAAAAACTTCAAAATATTATTAATATGGCTATAAAAGAAAACTATATTAATATTGAAGAAGGTCAAATAGGTGATTTGTCTAACGTTAATGATCATAATTCAATCTTGTTAATAAGCGATGATAGATCAAATGCATATAACATGTTTGAAAGAATTATAGCTGGAAATGATAAATTTATTAAATTAAATGAACATGACACTGTATGTTTTGCTGAACCAAAATATGATGAAAATGAAAAGGCCTTTGTTAAAGTTGAAAATGAACTTGCTATTAAAGGAATTAATACAGTAAGTATTCCTAAAGACAAAGGTATAAGTTTACATGCATCATCTGAAGATATTATGATAATGTTAGACTTATTAAAACCTAAATATTATATGCCAGTTAAAGGTGAATATCGCTACATGGTTAGAAATGCTGATTTAGCAACTAACTTAGGTTATAGTAGTGAAAATATTATTTTAAAACAAAATGGTGATATAGTTAATTTTATAGATAAAAAATTAGTTGATAAAATGGAACACATTAATATAGATGATACTTTAATTGATGGTAATTCAATTGAAGATATTGGAGATTTAGTATTAAAAGATAGAGAAGTATTAAGTGAAAATGGTATTGTTTTAGTAAGTGCAACTTTATCTAAAAAAGATAAAAAAATATTAGTTGGACCAGAAATAACAACCAGAGGATTTATTTATGTTAAAGACTCTAAAGAAATGATAGATGAAATTAAGAGAATATCTTTAGAAGTTATAGAAAATAATACAACAGATAAATATATTGATTTTAATAATATAAAAAATGATATTAGAGAAAGATTAGGAAAATATTTTTACGTTGAAACAGAATGCAAACCAATGATTATTGCTGTAATTCAAGAAATATAAAAAACTATAAAGAATTAAAAACACTTTATAGTTTTTTGTTTAAAGTTAATTTTATAAAATGGATTTGTTCGCTTGTTTATAAATTACATTATTAGTATAATATCATCTAAGGAACAATTAGTTGCTGGGTGTCTATCCTCATTTTTTTAATAATACAAAAAGATGAGGAGGTGTTGCATATGAGTAAAAGAAAATTTATAATAAGTATTTTACGTTATATCTGCATCATGTTGTTTTTAATAACAACTATGATTTATATCATACAAAAATAGACACTCATTCGTATAGAATGGTGTCTTAACCAAATATTTATAGGATAGGCATTCAGCATTCGAAAACTAAATGTTCCTTTTCTATTATATGTAGGTTTCCCCTACAAATACATTGTAGCACAAAATAAATATTATTTCAATTGGTTATAAAATTTGTTTTTATAAAAGTGTTAAAAAGAGTATTGACTTTTTGCCTTGTTATTAATATTATGTTAATAACAAGAAAACATTCTTGTAGATAAAGAAAAGAGAAAGAGGAACTAAAAATGAAAGAAAATTTAACCATTAAAGACAATCTATATTATTATGATTTAATATCAGAATTAAAAGATAAGGCAAATATTGAAAAAATAAATGATTCTGAACAAAAAACAAGAATAGAAGAAAGAAGAAAGATAATCGAAACAAAAGATTCTAAAGGTAATTTAAAATATATAACTAGCCCTTTTGCATCTGAATTATTATCTATTTGTAAATATATTTCTATACCATCTCAAAATGGTGCAATAATTACAACTTTAAATGATTTAGAAAATTATCAAAAAGAGGTTTTAGAAATTATAAATGAACTTGAAAAATTAAATAAAGAAAATAATACATTACTAAAACTTATAAATATAATTTCAAATATGGGATATATAGATTATTTTTCATTAGGAACTATTTCAGAACAAAGAGTATGTTTAACTAAAGAAAATAATAGCTATCAAGTATTTACAACAGAAAAAGGAATTATTTATGATATAAAAATTTTTGAAAAATTAGAAGATGCCTGTATTTGTGTAATTAATGAGCTTTCCTATAGTGATAAAGAATTTAAAGAAAATGCTCTAAAATTTAAAAAGATTGTCAAAATTAAATGACATAGAACTTATATCTATGTCATTTTTCGTTATATTAAGTGATATCAACTAATTGTTATTGTTGTTATTTCCCCAGCTCCAACCAGCACCAATAATTATTACTAGTAAAATGAATAAAACAATCCATAAAGCAGCACCTAGTCCATATCCACCAGTTGTATTTCCTACATATCCGGTATTGCAGCAAGGATTAGAATAACCATAATTAGTACCACCATTATATCCATAATAATACATACTTATACCTCCTAACCGTATCTATTATAGTTTACGTTTATAGTCTGAAATTTGTTAATAAAAAAGTTCAATATCTATTTTAATATTTAATTTAATAGTTTATAATGAGACATAAGGAGGATAATAATATGTTTGGTTATATAAAAGGAACAATAAAAATAATAGAAAGTAATTATGTAATTATTGATAACAATGGAATTGGTTATATTATATATGTAGCTAATCCTTATAGTTATGAAATAGATAAAGATTATACAATTTATACTTATACATTTATAAGTGAAAATGAAAATACATTATATGGATTTAAATCATTAGAAGAAAAAGCATTATTTTTAAAGTTAACTAGTGTAAAAGGATTAGGTCCTAAAACAGCGTTACCAATGCTTGCAACTGGAAGTATTTCTGGAATAAGTGATGCAATTGAAAGAGAAAATATCCTATATTTAAAGAAATTTCCTAAAGTAGGAGAGAAACTTGCCCGTCAAATGATTTTAGATTTGAAAGGAAAACTAGGAAATATTACAATTGAGAAAACTGAAGACGATGAATTAGTAGAAGTTCTAGAGAGTTTGGGATATAAACCAGCTGACATTAAACATATTTTACCTAATATAAATAAAGAATTAAAACTAGAAGAACAAATAAAAGAAGCATTAAAATTAATGTTAAAATAAGGAGGATGATTAAGTGGAAAAAGAAAGAATTATAACTGGAGAAGAATTACAAGAAGATACATTTGATGACAACATTAGACCACAGTCTTTAAATGAATACGTTGGGCAAACTGAAGTTAAAGAAAACATGCGTGTCTTTATTGAAGCAGCTAAATTAAGAAAAGAATCACTAGATCACGTTTTACTATATGGTCCTCCTGGACTAGGTAAAACTACGCTTGCTCATATTATCGCTAATGAATTAGGAACTAATATTAAAACAACAACTGGTCCAGCTTTAGAAAAAAGTGGTGACCTAGCCGCAGTACTATCTAACTTAGAGCCCGGCGATGTTCTATTTATCGATGAAATACACCGTATTCCTAAGTTTATTGAAGAAATATTATATTCAGCTATGGAAGATTTTGAACTAGATATTGTTGTTGGACAAGAAGGTTCAACTAGAAGTATTAAAATCGATTTACCTCCATTTACTTTAGTTGGAGCAACAACAAGAGCAGGAGATATTTCAGCACCATTAAGAGATCGTTTTGGAATTGTATCTAAATTAAATTATTATACTGAAGAAGAACTAAAAAATATTATTAAACGTACTAGTAGAGTATTAGGTATGGATATTGAAGATAATGCTGCTTTAGAACTTGCAAGAAGAAGCCGTAAGACACCACGTATTGCCAATCGTTTATTTAAAAGAGTAAGAGATTTTGCTTGTGTTAAAGGAGAAAGTTTAATAACTCTTGATACAACTAGAACATCACTTCAAAGATTAAAAGTAGATAAATATGGTTTAGATTCAATTGATATTGAGTACTTAGATGCTATCATCAACAAATTTAATGGTGGACCAGTAGGAGTTGAAACTATCTCAAGCGCTATTGGCGAAGAACAATCAACTATAGAGGATGTAGTAGAGCCTTACTTAATGCAAGAAGGGTTTATAAAAAGAACTCCAAGAGGAAGAGTAGTAACTGAAAAGAGCTATGAACACTTAAATAATTTAAATGAATTAAATTAATGTATGTAAATAAGTATGAACAATATTTATTAATTTAATCATACATTTTTTTCTTATATTTGAAAGAAAGGTGAAATAATTTGAATCGAAGATTAAACAAATTACTAAAAGAATATGAAAAATACCAAGATAAAGTAATCGATTTAGCATGTAACAAAGCCTATTTAACAAAGGATAATCTAAAAGATTTAACCCAAAATATCTATCTGAATATCAAAAACAAGCAATATCAAGATATTGAAGATTTACTGAAATATACTATTAACATTTTATTTAAATGTAAATATATTAAACTTTATAATGAAAAAGATTTCCTAAATCAAAATATATTTTATCTAAATTATTCAAATAATGACGATTACTTAGTTTCTAATAATAGAGGACTAATTGACTATGAAGAATTACAAAAATTAATTATTTCTAAAAATCCTGATTATATTTTGATTGGATCAACATACTACACCAGATTTATCGATTATAAGAAAATAAAAGAAATAGCAAATTTAATAAATGCTAAACTAATTGTTGATATATCAAATATATCCGGTTTAATTTTAACTAACAAAGTTCCATCACCATTTGAATATACTGACTATATAATCTGCACTTTAAATAAACAATTACAAGGAACAAATGAAACTATTCTTTTATCAAACACCAATGAATTAACTTATGACTTATCTATAAACAGTACTATTAACACACTAAATACATTATTAAATGTAACAACAGATGAATATAAAGAACTTATAAATAACTGTTTAATTAATACAAAAGAATTACAAAAATCATTAGAAGAAGAAAACATTTCTTTATTAAGCCTAGGAACAGATAATAACTTATTAATTATAAATACTGAAATAAATTATCAAATTAAGTGTAAAGAAGCCTTTAATTTACTTCTTAAAAATGATATTATAATTAAAGAGAATAACTTAGGGATAATTTTAAACACTAGTAATATGACATTTAAAGGATATACTCCAAACGATTTCTATTTACTAGGTAAAAAAATAAATAAAATATTAAAGGAGAGATAAATATGTCAAAATGGGATGTAGAATACCTAAAACTATGTAAAAAAATATTAACAGAAGGAGTAGAAGTTGAAAATAGAACTGGCATAAACACCATGAAAATTTCTGACTATAACTTTAACTTTGATTTAAAAGAAGAATTTCCTTTCTTAACTACAAAACAACTATATTATAAAGCAGCAATTAAAGAAATTCTTTGGATTTATAAAGGAATTAATGATGTTAGATGGCTTCAAGAAAGAAATGTTCATATTTGGGATGAATGGGAAGTAGAAGAAGATGGAATCTATCGTATTTATTATCCCGAAGGAAATGAACCATCAAATGCTCCTACTGAATTACCAGTTTATTATAATACTGGCATAACTGGTCCTGATGGGAAAGATATTTTAGAAAAAATGTATTACGATGAAAATGGTGAGTACCCTGAAAGTATTAAACCAGAAAATGCTAAACCATTAATGGCTAAAAGTACCAAAGAAGGAAAAGTTTTAAAATTTGCAAGATACTTTGGAAAAGATTATGCAAACACAATTGGTCATGCTTATGGCTATTCAATTAATAAAAGAAATATTTTTAATCGAACAGTTAATTTAATAAACGCTGTTAAAAAAGATCCTACAATATCAGATGGTAGAAGAATAATTATGGATTTATGGCAAGAAGATGATATTAAAGATGCTGTTTTAAAACCATGTGTATTTTGTTCAATATGGAATGTATTAGATGGAAAACTAAACGCTAAAGTAGTTCAAAGAAGTTGTGATGTACCACTTGGTTTACCATTTAATGTGACTCAGTACTCATTCTTATTATATTTACTTGCCAAGATTACAGATTTAGAACCAGGTAAAATAAACTATTCAATTGAAGATGCTCATATTTATGTAAATCAAATTGAGGGAATCAAAGAACAATTACAAAGACAAGAAGAAATAGAGAAGGGATTAAGAGAAGATTTAAAAGCCCCAGAATTAATACTTGATGAAAACATTAAATCAATAGACGATGTTGACGATAAAAAAGTTTCAAATGTAAAAGTATTAAATTATAAACATCATGGACCTATAAAATTTCCTCTAGCTCAATAACTATGGTATCAATTATAGCCGCTATCGGAAAAAATAACGAACTAGGTCTAAATAATAACTTAATATGGCATTTATCAGGTGATATGAAATTTTTTAAAACAATGACCACCGGCAAAACAGTAATTATGGGAAGAAAATGTTTTGAAAGCTTACCAAATATATTACCTAATCGTAAAAATATAATTATTACTAGTAATCCAAATTATAAAGCAAGTGGAGCAATCATAATTAATTCAATTAAAGATGCAATAACTTATATTGAAAATAGTGAAGAAGATATCTTTATAATTGGTGGTGCTAAAATATATGAAGAATTTTTACCGTATGTAGAGAATATTTATTTGACTGAAATAGATGCCGAGTCTTTAGCCGATGTTTATTTTCCTAATTTTGATAAAAACAATTTTAATAAAGAAATACTTGCAACAAATGAAGAAAAAGGTATAAAATATCAAATGTGTTTATATAGAAAAAGGTGTTAAAAAATGAAAACAGATGATTTTGATTATAACTTACCAGATGAACTTATTGCTCAAACTCCCCTTAAAGATCGTTCATCTTCAAGATTAATGATTATGGATAAAAAAACAGGAGAAATAGAACATAAACATTTTTATAATATAATTGATTATTTAAATCCTGGTGATGCATTAGTTATTAATGATTCTAAAGTAATACCTGCAAGAATTATTGGAATTAAAGAAGAAACAGGAGCTGTAATTGAATTATTACTTTTAAATGATCATGGAGAAGACGTTTGGGAATGTTTAGCTAAACCTCAAAAAAGATTAAAAGAAGGAACAATTATATCATTTGGCGATGGTTTATTAAAAGCAAAAGTATTAGAAATAAAAGAAGAAGGAATAACCCTTGTTAAACTAATATATAAAGGAATTTTACTTGAATTATTAGAAAAGCTAGGAACAATGCCTCTTCCACCATACATTCACGAAAAACTAGAAAATCAAAGTAGATATCAAACAGTTTATGCCAAAGATTATGGCTCAGCTGCTGCTCCAACTGCCGGACTTCATTTTACCCCTGAGTTATTAAAACAAATAGAGGATAAAGGAGTACATATTGTAAGGATAACCCTTCATGTTGGACTAGGAACATTTAGACCAGTTAACGTAGAAGATGTAACTAAACACGTTATGCATACTGAACATTATGTTATTAGCAAAGAAGCTGCTGATACTTTAAATAAGGTTAAGGAAAGTGGACATGACATAATTGCCGTTGGTACAACCAGTGTTAGAACTTTAGAAACCAATTTATCTAGACATGATAAATTTACTCCTGAAGTATCATCAACCAATATCTTTATTTATCCTGGTTTCAAGTTTAAAGCAATTGATCATTTAATAACTAACTTTCATTTACCAAAAAGTACATTAATTATGTTAGTATCCGCATTATCAACTAAAGAAAATATTTTAAATGCTTATAATATTGCAGTTCAAGAAAAATATCGTTTCTTCTCATTTGGCGATGCTATGTATATTAAATAAAGGAGATTTATGAATAAAGGAAAATTAATAGTAGTAGAAGGTGCATGTGATGGTATTGGAAAATCTACTCAGTATGAATTACTTTACAAGAGTTTATTAGAAGAAAACTATGAAGTTTGTAGACATCACTTTCCTTCTTACGGCACTGTGGAAGCAGCACCAGTTGAAAAATTCTTAAGAGGCGAGTTAGGAAGCCCTAAAGATATATCACCATATCTAGTTAACAGTTTATATGCTGTAGATAGAGCTATAACATGGCAAACTTCCTTAAAACCAGAATATGAACAAGGAAAAATAATTTTATTGGATAGATATACAACATCAAGTTTAATTTATCAATCAGCAACAATTGAAGATATTGATGAAAGAAAAAAGTTTTTAGATTATATAACTGACTTTGAATATAATAAATTAGGTATTCAAAAACCAGATGCAGTAATATTCTTATTTGCACCATTTGAAATCGTAACTAAAATGCGTTTAGCAAGAAAACAAAATGATGGAATCGAAAATGATGTCTTTGAAAAAGACTTAGAATTAATGAAAAAAATTTATGAAAACGCTGTATTTGTAGCCAACTACTTATCATGGAATATCATTAATTGTGCCGAAGATAACGAAATGAAAAGCATAGAAGATATTCATAAAGATATAAAAAAATTAGTTAAAAAATTGAATTAACAATATCTATTTACATATAATAATAGAGAATATACTTAATATACATCTTGACATTTCGCTAATAAAATAGTATATTTAAAGTGCATTTGAGAGTAAATGTTTCTCGCTTCCGGGTGGTTTGCGAGTAATAAATGATCCCGGTCGAAAATGTATTAAAACTTTACCAAATATGGTAGAGTTTTTTATTATATTTTACAAAAGTGTGATAATTGTATAAAAAATTCGTGCAAAAGTGTGATAATACCTCATATTAAAATAATTATCAAAAAAATAAAACAAAATTTATGTTCAATTACAATTTATGAGCAAACAAACACCCTATTCAAAAATCTAATTTTAGTTTATAATTAACAAAGAAGCAGGTGATAAAACATGATTTATTTAGACTATAGTGCTACAACTCCCGTATTACCCGAAATATTAAATAGTTTTAATAAAGTATGTACAGAATATATAGGAAATCCTAATAGCATGCATTCATTAGGAATTAAATCAAAAGAACTTTTAAATAGTGCTACCAAACAAATAGCCCAGGTTTTAAATATAAAAACAAGCGAAATAATATATACAAGTGGATCAACCGAAAGTAACAATATTGCCTTAATAGGAACTGCATTTGCCAAAAAGAAACAAGGAAATCATATTATAGTATCAAAACTAGAACATGAAAGTATCTATGGAATATGTAAATTTTTAGAAGAAAATGGTTTTATTATTGATTATGTTAATAACACCAAAGATGGCATAATTGATTTTGATGATCTAAAAAGTTTAGTTACTAAAGATACCATTTTAGTATCTATTTGTGCTGTAAATAGTGAACTTGGAATAAGACAACCACTTAAAATAATTAAACAAATAATTAAGAAAGAAAACTCAGATTGTGTCTTCCATAGTGATATGACTCAAGCATTAGGTAAATGTCCAATCAATTTAAATGATGTCGATTTAGCAAGTTTTTCTAGTCATAAAATTTATGCTCCCAAAGGAGTTGGAATGCTTTATAAAAGTTCAAATGTTAATATCAAACAATTAATGTATGGATCAAACGGAGAATTTAGACCAGGTACACCAAACCTACCAGGAATAGTAACATTTAGTAAAGCAATTAGACTAGCAACTGAAGATTTAAATAAAAAAGAAGATAAAATTAGAAAATATAATCAAAAAATAGTTGAACATTTAAAAAAATATCCTAAGATTTTAATTAACAACACCAACAATTCAATTCCTAATATGGTAAATATTTCACTTATGGATATTAAACCCGAAACTTTTGTCCATGCTCTTGAAAAACATGAAGTATATGTTTCATCAAATACTGCTTGTGCTAGTGGTAAAATATCTAATGCCGTTTTAGGAATATATAATGATAAAGTTAGAGCCTTAACAACAATCAGAATAAGTTTATCTTATTTAACAACAAATGAAGAAATAGAAGAATTTTTAAATATATTTGATGAAGTCTATGAAAAATTAGAGGAGTTAAGAAATGTTTAGTTTTAATACTCCTAATTATGAATTTATGACATTTAATCCTAAAAGAATAGAACACGTAAAAGCCAAATGTTTTTTAGTAACTAATCCTGAAGTTAGAGAATATCTTAATGATACAATCGATAAAAACTTAAATCCTAAAAATAATAATGCATTTTTAGTTTCTAGAGATAATAAAGTAGTAGGTTATTTAGGCGTATTCGATTTAAGAGATTATTTAGAACTACATTATGCTGTCGTTGGTTCATATAGAGGATATAAATTTTCCTTAACTGAAACAACGGGTTGTCAAATCTTAAAAGAAGCAAGCGAAAATTTATTCGAAAGATATAAATCTATTGAATTTATTAAATTAGATATAGAAACAAGTAATATTCGTAGCAAGAAAGCTGCACTAGCAGCGGGTTACTATCCTTACGGAGTAGATGACTTAAATTGTGAAGAATACAGGAGGTATAGGTAAAATGAAAAAATTAATAATTATAAAATATGGCGAATTAACAACAAAACATGATAACATTAACTATTTCATTAAAACATTAAAAAATAATTTAGACGAATCATTAAAAGATATTAATCACAACATTATATTTGATCGTGGAAGAATGTATATTGAATCTGATAATTTCGATGAAGTATTAAATGTTGCATCAAAAACATTTGGAATTCATGAGATAAATATTGGTTATGAATTTGATGATATCAACTTTGATAATTTAAAAAATAATTTAATCGGTTTACTTCAAGATAAAGAATTTACTACCTTTAAAGTAGTTACTAAAAGAGCTAATAAGTCATATCCTTTAGATAGTATGGAAATATCTCGTGAATTAGGTGGAGTAGTTCTTAAAAATTTTAAGAATAAAAAAGTTGATGTTAAAAATCCAAAATTAGAAATAAATGTTGAAATAAGATTTAACAAAGCTTATATTTATTTTGAAAAAATAAAAGGAATTGGCGGTTACCCAGTAGGTACCTTAGGAAAAGGCATTTTAATGCTAAGTGGTGGCATTGATTCACCAGTTGCTGGCTATCTTGCTATGAAAAGAGGAATTAGATTAGAATGTGTTTATTTTGATAGTCCTCCTCATACAAGTATAGATGCTAAAAATAAAGTTATTGACTTAGCTAGCACATTAGCTGAATACTCTAATTATATTAAAGTCCACGTAATTCATTTTACCGAAATTCAAGAAGCAATTTATAAAAATTGTCCTAAAGAATATATGATAACTATTATGCGTAGAATGATGTATCGTATTTGCGAAACTCTAGCTTATAGAGTAAACGCTAAATGTATTGTTAATGGAGAATCAGTAGGTCAAGTAGCAAGTCAAACTCTAACAAGTATGATGGCAATTAATGAAGTAGTAAAAATGCCAGTAATAAGACCAGTTGCTTGTTTTGATAAATTAGATATTATAGATATCAGTAAAAAAATTAATACCTATGATATAAGTATTAGACCATTTGAAGATTGCTGTACCATCTTTGTTCCTGAGCATCCTGTAATTAATCCAGATATTAATAAAGCAAGAGAATATGAAAATTTATTTGATTACGAAACCTTAATCAAAGAAGCATTAAAGAACGAAGAAATAATTAAATTACCAATTATAAATAATGAATTTACTGATATTTTATAAATTATTATCCATAATAATAATGGGTGATAATCTTGAAAGGCTATTCATTAGATGAAAAAGATAAAATAGGTAATGTTTATAATAATGAATATGGATTAAACTTAAAAGATCCTAAAATTAAACTTAATTCTTACTTTAAGTTAAAATAAAGATAGTCAAAAACTATCTTTTTATGTATAATATTTTTTGAGGAGATGTAATAATGAAAATATTAAGTGTAAACGCTGGTTCATCATCTTTAAAATTTACTTTATTTGAGATGCCAGAAGAAAAAGAATTAATTAGTGGAGTATTTGAAAGAATTGGAATAGATTCATCTTTCTATACTATTAAATTTAATGGAGAAAAAATTAAAAAGGAAGTAGAACTAAAAGATCATAAAGCAGCTTTTGAATTATTAGTTAAAGAATTAATTGATAATAAAATTGTTGAGTCTTTAGAAGAAATAGCCGGAATTGGTCATAGAATAGTTCAAGGTGGATCATACTTTGATAAAACTGTTTTAGCAACTGAAGATAATATTTCTATCGTTGAAAAGTTATCTAGTTTAGCACCACTTCACAATCCAGCTGCTGTTGTTGGAATTCGTGCTGCTCAAAGTGTATTCCCAAATGCTACAGAGACTTTAGTGTTTGATACTGCGTTCCATCAAACTATGGAAGAAGAAGTATATTTATATCCAGTTCCATATGAATGGTATACTAAATATGCTGTAAGAAGATATGGTGCTCATGGAACAAGTCATAAATATGTAAGTATGCGTGCTAATGAAATATTGGAAAATCCAAACGCTAGATTAATAACTTGTCATATTGGAAATGGTGCATCAATTAGTGCTGTTAAAGCTGGTAAATGTGTTGAAACTTCAATGGGATTAACACCTAATGCAGGACTTATGATGGGGACACGTTGTGGAGATATCGATGCAACTATATTACCATATATTATGGAAGAAACAGGTATGACTCCAAAAGAAATGGATACAGCTTTAAATAAACAATCAGGTTTATTTGGAATAAGTGGAGTATCATCAGATTCAAGAGATATTGAAGATGGTATTAATAATGGAGATGAAAGATGCATTCTTGCTCAAAAAATGTATGTAAAAAGAATTGTTGATTTTATTGCTAAATACTATGTTGAATTAGGTGGATGCGATGCAATTATCTTTACTGCTGGAGTAGGAGAAAACTCAATTTCAACTCGTATGGAAGTAATGGAAAAATTAGCATGTTTAGGTGTTAAACCTGATGTTGAAAGAAATAACGTAAGAGGAAAAGAAACTCTAATAAGTGCCGATAATAGTAAAATTCCAGTATATGTTATTCCTACTAATGAAGAATTAATGATTGCTACTGATACTTATAATTTAGCAAAATAGTTAAGGAGTTATTTGTTGGAAAATAAAATATATAAATTAATTTCTAAATATGACAATATCGTAATTGCTCGTCATGTTGGACCAGATCCCGATGCTGTTGCATCCCAAATTGCCTTAAGAGATTCAATTAAATTAACCTTTCCTAAAAAGAATGTATATGCAGTTGGAGCATCTGTTTCCCGTTTTAAAAGTTATGGTCATTTAGATAAAATAGATGCAAGTACATTAGAAAATCCTTTGTTAATCGTACTTGATGTACCAAACATTTATCGTATTGATGGAGTAGATTTTAATATCTTTAAAGAAGTAATTAAAATAGATCATCATCCTTATGAAGATAAAATGGGAAAAGTAGAAATAGTTGATACAACCGTTGCTTCTACTTGCGAAATAGTTGCTAGAATAATATTTAAAACCAAATTAAAAATGGATAAATCAATTGCTAGCAACTTGTTTCTAGGAATGGTAGCTGATTCAGATCGTTTCTTATTACCAACTACATCTAAAAGTACTTTTGATACAGCATCAAAATTAGTAAATGATTATAAAATAGACTTAAAAAATCTTTATAATACACTATATGAAAGGCCAATTAATGAATTTAAATTTCAAGCTTATTTAGCACTTAATATGACAATAACTGAAAATGGATTTGCCTATATTAAAATAACAAATCAGATGATTAAAGAATTTAACGTAGATTCAGGAACTGCTTCAAATATGGTTAATAACTTTAATTATATAAAAGAAGTTAAAGCATGGGCGTTTGCTAGTTATGATGAAAGACAAGAACTTTACAAAATTAATATCAGGTCAAGAGGACCAATTATAAATGAAATTGCAAGTAAATATAATGGTGGTGGACATCCATTAGCATCAGGAGCAAGAGTTAAAAATCCTGATGATATTGATAAATTATTTGCTGAACTTGATGAAGAATGTAAAAAATATCAAGAAAACTAACTAAAAATCTTTATCCGTCAAGCAAACATTCGATAATTTTTTATAAAATACAAATGTTCGCTTAACGGGGAAACCGAGATATAATTTCACTAGAGTAGGAGTGAAGTTGCTTGGGTAAAAAATTTATAAATATAATTAAAATGATAAAGAGTAATAAAAGATTTAAATATACATTAGTTGTTACAATAATGTTATTATTTATATCAATTATAGGATATTCTTTATCATTTTTTAATAGGGATAAATTAACTTTAGTTGCTAACATAAAAGTAAATGACTTATTATTCAATATGACAACAAATAGTGATGAGTCAGATGATAGAATATTGAGATTACAAACTGGAAAAACAGAGTCATTTTATGTCAAATTAAAAAATTTAAATTCAATTAACGCAAAGTATGAATTAAAATATTAAGTATGCTCAGATAATAATTGTACCAATACATCTCTAGATTTGCCAAATATTGTTAGAATATTTGTTGATTCAAATGTAAATGGACAAATTACATCTAATATCGTTGAAATTGAACTATTTACTATTAATTCTAGCAGCAATGATGTATATATATATATAATGCTGGATATACATGGAATGAATTAGCCTTGGATAATCAAATAGAATTAATATCATCAAGTGGAAATAATCAAAATAAAGTTATTGCATAAATAGATGGAATAGAAACAAAAGAATATCCTATATCTTGCAACTATGTAACTAGTATTGAAGAATATAATGGATATAATGAAGTATCAATAACTAAATCATATCTTGTTTGTGATAGAAACACCAATACATGGAAAATACATTTTTTAACTAGCGAAACTCTTACATTTACAGAAGAACCATCAAGAATAGATGTATTTTTAGTTGGTGATGGTGATGGAATTGGAAAAAAGGTTGCTACCGGCAACATTGGTTCAGCATGAGACTCAGGTATAGTCGTTATTAGAGCATACAAAGAAGATTTATAAATGATATATATATAAGAAATGTTAAGGAATAAATAAAAAAGAGAGTTTATACAATGAATCTAGACAAAATAATTTAAAAATCACTAAATAATACAAGTGATTTTTTTGAATTTGATGATCATATTTCAAATAATTAACTAAAATTATTTGCTTTAATCAACTTAAATGATATACTTGATTATAGTGGAGAAAAAGTATATGAAAAATAAAAAATTGTTAATATCATCATGTATATTTGTTTTATTATTTGCTGTAACATTTGGAATTTTATTTTTAACTTACAGTGTAGATGATCTATTATTATGCTTAAAAATGATTAAAAGTACTTTTTATCTAATTATAGGAATTGCTATAATTATATTTTTCACTTTAGAAGCAATCTATTTTAAAATAATTTTTAAATCATTAGACGAGAACATATCATTTAGAAGATGTATGCATTATTCATTTGTTGAATTCTTCTTTAGTGGAATTACACCAGGTTCTACCGGTGGACAACCAGTTCAACTTTATTATATGAATAAAGATAAAATTCCTATGAAAAAAAGTATGATAGCCCTAATATTAAATACGATTCTATTTAAATTATTCTTTGTTGTAACCGGAATATTAATAATCATATTTAAATTTAATTATATTTCTATGAGTAAAACTATTGTTAAAGTTTTATTCTTCCTTGGTTTAACTTATGATATAGTAGCAATTATATTCTGTCTATTACTAATGTATAATCAAAAATTAATAAGTAAAATATTAACATTTTTTTACAAAATATATAATAAAATCACAAACAAAAATATAGATTATAAAACTAAAATTAAAGATATTACAGAATCATATGTTGAAGAAGCAAACTACATTAAAAATAATATTGGATGTTTAATATTATCAACTATCTTAGTTTTTTTGCAACGTACTATTATGTTTTCAATAATTTACATTATCTATATAAGTATTAATTCTAATCCAGTATTAAATTATTTTGATATAGTATTGTTACAAATATTTGTTCAACAGTCATTAGAAGTAACACTTCTTCCAGGACAAGCAGGTGTAGGTGAATATATAACCGGATTATTGTATACCAAAATATTTGACCATTTTCAAGTTCAGGGTATGATGTTAAATCGATTATTCATGTTCTATTTACCACTTCTTATCTCATTTGCCTCAGTAATGATTGGAATTAGAACATTATATAATAAACCAAATATTAAGGAAACGGAGAAATAAATTATGAGTAGTATTAACGATTATATTAAATGGAGAGGAGACCTTAAATTTTCTAGTGAGCACAAATTTAATGAATTAGACAGTTTAATATTAGCTAGATTTTCTTATTTGATATTTCATAAAATTGAGATGAATAAAGTAGAAACAATTGAATCAATTTCTAAAAAAATGGCTCATTTTAAAAATAATGAATTCCTATTTAATGGTGATAAGGAGATGATCACTCTTTTAGGAAAATCACGTCGATTCAAAGATTTAAAAGTAACTGATTACGTTAGAAATAATAGTAAAAAAGAAGAACAACAATTTAGTGCTTTAGTTATCCATATTTCTAAAAAGTCATTATACATATCTTTTGTTGGAACTGATGAAAACCTTTATGGTTGGAAAGAAGACTTTAATATGGCTTTCATGGATGAAGTTCCTTGTCAAAAATTAGGTACGTCTTATTTAACTCAAATTGCCAAAAAATATTGGTATAAAAAAATTAGAATAGGTGGCCATTCCAAAGGAGGAAATATTGCACTTTATTCCGCTTTAACTGCTAATAAAAACATTCAAAAAAGAATTATAAAAGTTTATAACTATGATGGACCTGGTTTAAATGAATCCATTTATAACAAACATAATAATAAAAATATAATAAACAAAATGGAAACATATCTTCCTCAAGATTCAATTGTAGGTGCCTTATTTGAACATAAAGAAAAAATAACAACAGTTAAAAGTAATCAAACCTTTTTATTAGAACACGATATATTTTCATGGGAAGTATTAAAAGATGACTTAATTTTATCTACTGTTAAATTTAATAAAAGTGCTGGCTTAGATAAAGCAATTAAGGATTATTTTGCTAATACTACTAAAGAAGAAAGAAAAATAGTAGTAGATACATTTTATGATATCCTAGAAACATCTAAAATTGAAAGTACTTATGATTTATTTAAAAAATATCCTATCATATTACCAAAAATGCTTTTAAAATATAAAAGTTTATCTAAAACAGATAGAACAAAAATTCTTTCATTAATAAATGCTATAATAAAAACCTATTTAACTAAAAATAAAAAAGTAAATTAATATGAATACAGAATACGAATTATTTAAAAAGTCTACTTTTAACTATCCTAATTTAATTAAATATGGCTTTATCAAAGAATTAAATAGTTATAAATATGAAAAAAATATTTTAAATAGCAATTTTAAAATTATAATAAATGTTAAAGATAATAAATTAACAAGTAAAATAATAGATTTAAATTTTAATGATGAATATTTAAATTTTAAAGTAGATTCTAATTTAAGTATTAACAATAAAATTAAAGAAGAATATGAATTAATTTTAAAAGATATTAAAGAAAAGTGCACAACACAATCTAATTTTATATTTAAACAATCAAACGATATCTGTATTTATATAAATAAAAAATATAAAGTAAAACCAGAATTTCTTTGGGATAAAAGCCCTGATAATGGAGTATTTAGAAATAAATATAATAAGAAATGGTTTGGAATTATTCTAAATGTATCAAAAAATAAATTAGATTCAAACTATAAACAAGAAGAAGTTGAAGTAATAAATATTAAATTAAATGAAAATATGATAAACGAATTACTTAAAGAAAAAGGTTTTTTCAAAGCATATCATATGAATAAGAAAAGTTGGATAAGTATTATTTTAGATTCTAGTTTAGACAATGAAATAATTTATTCTTTAATTGATCAAAGTTATAATAATGTAAATAAATAAAAAATAATTATATGAATATAATTAAATGGTAAATAATATGTTAAGTAAAAGTATAACAAGTGTAAACTTATATTTACATAATAATTCCATTGTGGTTATAATTATCAAAAGAGGTGTGAATTTATGCTAATATTAGCAAAATCATTATTAGGATTAATGTTAGGGTTTGTATTATCACTTATATTATCTGTTATTACAATACCTTTATTAAAAAAATTTCATATAGGACAAAGTGTTAGTCATACTATTAATGAAAGACATTTAAAAAAAGAGGGTACTCCTACAATGGGAGGTATTATCTTTATATTAACAACATTAATTATTATGATAGTTCTTTATTTAAGAGGAAGTATAGAATATAGTCATAATTTAATAATATTAATAATTACTTTCTTATCATATGCATTGCTTGGATTTGTTGATGATTTCTTAAAAGTAAGATATCACAATAATAAAGGAATACCAACACTAGTTAAGTTGCTTTTTCAAACCATAATCGCTATTATATTTTACGTAATATTTAGAAAAAATGGTGGAGATCCTACAATTGAAATTACTTTTTTACATACATCTATTAATTTAGGATGGGCTTATGGATTATTTATTTTACTTGTGTTAGTTGGAACAAGTAATGCAGTTAATATTACTGATGGATTAGATGGACTTGCTGGAGGATTATCTGTTATAACATTTTTAGCATATGGAGTTATAACTTGGGGCACAACATGGTTAACCGGTTATCAAGATATTGCCATATTCTCATTCGTTTTAACTGGAGCAATAATGGGATTCTTAGTATTTAACTCATATCCTGCAAGGGTAATCATGGGAGATACCGGTTCCTTAGCGTTAGGTGCTGCTCTTGCAACAATTGCAATACTTACAAGACATGAAATATCATTAATATTAATAGGTGGTGTATTTGTAGTTGAAACATTATCAAGTTTAATTCAAATTATTGCCATTAGAAAATTTCATAAAAAAGTATTTAAAAAAGCTCCATTACATCATCACTTTGAAGAATTAGGCTGGGAAGAAATAGACATAGTTAAGTTATTTTGGACTATCGGATTCTTATTATCAATGATAGGTGTAATATATGGAGTTTGGTTATAAAGCACAAATTAAGGTGCTTTTTCTTTTACTTAAATCAAAAGTGGGTGCAAAAAGGTGTGAAAAGCATAAAAAAACACCAATCAAGGTGTTTTAATTTGGTTATATAATTCTTCTAATTCAGTATTATTAATCTGACTAAACTTATTATTTAAAATACTTTCTTTAATATTTAAATTTTTAATATATTCTTTAGCCTCTCTTTTAGTTAAATTTTTAACTATTATTAAAGATTCTAATAAAGCATTTTTAACTAACTTATCATTTAATTTATACATATTTTTAAATATTAACTCTTTTTCGGAGTTATCTTTTTTAAATTCTAATTTAATAAGTGAAGATACAACTCTTGGTTTAGGATTAAAACTATCTGGCATAATATCAAAATATTTAGTAATCTTAAAATAAATATTAGTTAACAAACTTAAATTAGTAATTTTATTATCTAACACATTATCACAATATTTCTTTCCCATAATCATATAAAGTTCTTTAAAATCTTCATTAATAATTTTATATATAAATGGTTCAATTATACTATAAGGAAGAGAAGTTATAATTTTATCTACTTTAGGAAATTCAACGTTTAAACAACTGTCATACATAATCTGAATATTATCTATTTTATCAAGATAAGGTCTTAATCTAATATCCTTTTCAATTACATATAATTTTTTAACTTTTGGAGCAATTAATTTAGTTAAAGTTCCTATCCCAGGTCCTATCTCTAACACAATATCATCTTTAGATAAATTACAAATATCTATAAAATTACTAATAATATCTTTGTCTATTAAAAAATGTTGATCTAGTTCATCTGGATTATTTACAAACATTTATGTCACCTCACTAACATTTTAACAAATAAGTAGTTTAATATCTATTAATTATTCTAGGAAATATTAACAATTATGGTAATACTTACTATAACAGCGAGTAAAGAAAATCCCAATATTAATTAATGATGACTTAATTTTTTTAAAATTTATTAGTAAAGTTTTGCAAAAAAGATTTAAGTAACATACAAATTATTAACTCTTTATTTTTCATTACTAATATTAAGAATTATACCAACACTTACCATACTAACAAGTAAAGAAGATCCTCCGTAACTTATAAATGGAAGCGTAACCCCAGTAACAGGAACAAGACCAATAACAACACAAATATTTAAAGCCGTTTGAAGCATTATTCCAATAATTAATCCGAATGATAAATATTTACCAAATAAATCTTTACTCACCAAACTCACCTTTAAAGAACTAGAAAATAATACTAAAAACAATATTGCTAAAATAACTATTCCAAGTATTCCTAGTTCCTCTGATATAATTGCAAAGATAAAGTCAGTTTGCGGCTCTGGCAAATAAAAATGTTTTTGAATCGAATTACCAAGACCTCTACCGAATAATCCAGACGGGCTAATAGCGTATAAACTTTGAATAATTTGAAATCCTGAACCAAGTGGATCTGTCCACGGATTAATAAAAGATATAATTCTAGCCATTCGGTATGGCGCCATTATAATTAATCCGACTATTCCAACAATTCCCAGTACTATTAAATATCCAAAAAAAGATAATTTAATATTAGATGCAAATAGCATTACAAATAAAGTAGCAACTATAACCATCCCAGTTCCAAAATCGGGCTCTAGCATAATTAATCCAAAAAACAAAAATATAATTATTAAAATAGGAAGTACCCCTTTTTTTATTGATTTAACCTCTTTTTCGTTATTAGATAAATATTTAGAAACAAATATAATTAAAGATAATTTAGCAACTTCAGATGGTTGAAAACCAAAAGATCCAAGGCCAAACCAACTTCTAGATCCATTTCTAACTTGACCAATCCCTGGTATTAAAACAAGCACTAATAAAATAAAAGATATCAGTAATATTTTATTACTATATTTTAAATACAACTTATAATCTATTTTAGATACAATATACATAGCAATTAATCCTACTAAAAAGAATAATCCTTGATGTTTAAAATAATACAAAGAATCATTAAATTTATATTCTGCCCATATAGTTGAAGAAGAATAAACCATTAATAATCCAAATAAACATATTAAAATACAAGATATTATAATTTTATATTTATTTTTAATATTTATCACCCATATAACTATATTTTTTATCTAAACAAAATATATTTAATTATTGCAAATTTTTACTATTGACAAATTTACAAATTTACATTAACATATAAAACTTGAAAAGGGATAATTATATTTATTAAGTGTGATAAAAGCATATATTGTTATTTAGGGGGAAATATGAAAAAACTTTATTATCTAGTAATAATACTATTTATTATTAGCTTAATTAGTACATCTATAATTCTTTTAAATGAAAAAAATAGTTATAAAGAATCTAAACATATAGTTTTAGAAAATTATAATGAAATATCTTTAAAAGAAAAATATGATACCTATAGAAGAATGTATAACAATGAAGAAATAGTTGGCACAATA
This sequence comes from uncultured Bacilli bacterium, assembly GCA_947522695.1. Classification (GTDB taxonomy): domain Bacteria; phylum Bacillota_I; class Bacilli_A; order RF39; family UBA660; genus CAG-533. The sequence continues at coordinate 28,403 of CANNTX010000003.1, forward strand.
ACAATTCCAGGAACTAATATTAATACACTTTTTGTTCAAACAAAAGATAATAAATATTATTTATCTCATAATCTTCAAAAAGAAAAAACTAAATTAGGTGCTGCATTTATGGATTATCGTAATTCATTTGAAGATAGACAAATAAATATTTATGGTCATAATTCAAATAAGTATGATGTAGCGTTTAAAGATTTAAAATTATATTTAAATAATGATTTTACAAAGAATAATGATTTGGTTCAATTGGAAAATGAAAATGGTATCAAAAGTTATAAAATTGTTTCTGTTAAAAGAACAAAATCTAAAGAACATATGATACTAAATAGTAATAATTTTATTAACCACATTAATAAAATTAGAAAAGATTCTTTATACGATAATGGTATAGAGGTTAATGAAACAGATAATATTTTGATTTTACAAACATGTTTACTTGATGGTTCAAGAGATTATCTAATCATTTTATGTATTGGATTAGACAATAATTAATATTGTTTAATATAGATTAGGAGGGTAGAGGTTATATGAAAACCGAAAATATTATTGGTAAGTTTTTAATGGCTATTTTAATGATTTTAACCTCAATATTTGGATTTAATGGAGAGGTGTTTGCTGATACAGTAAGCGAGCCAGGAAAGGTTACAGCTGTTAAAACAGCAGAACGTTTAGGTGATGAAACTAGTAGAAGTGCTACCGTAAAGATATCTGTAAAAGGAAATCCTTATACTTTATCTGTTCAAAAAGATAGAGAAATAGTTCTTGTTTTAGATGCATCAGGTAGTATGGATGATAAAATTAAAGGATCAAAAGATAAAAAAATTACAACTTTAAAAGAATCAGCTAATAAATTCATTGAAAACGTTTTAACTGAAGCAAATAAAGGTAAAATTAAAATTGGAGTTGTATGGTATGCTAAAAATGCTACTGCGTCTTGTAAATTAACAGACAGTGTTACAGATTTAAAAACTTGCATAGATAAAGGAATTGCTAATGGTGGTACTAATGTTCAAGAAGGAATTAAAGTAGCTAAAGGTTTATTTACTACTAGCGATAATGAAAAAAGTTTATTAGTACTTTCAGATGGACAACCAACATTCTATACAGATAGTAAAGGAACTGTTCATGGTGCTGGAAATGCTGATAGTCACGAAGATATACATTTAAATAGTGACTTTATTGTAACTAACAAATATTATTCTGAAGAAATAAGAGGAAATGTTTATGATGGTTATAAAACATTTATAGGTAAAGATGAACAACCTCATAGATGTGATTATACTGGATATTATGTAAATGGATATTTATTTCCAGAAGAACACTATGCTACAAAAACATGTGATGCTGAATTTAATAGAACACCTAGTCAAGCTGCTAAAGATGAAGTATCTTCATTTACTGGCAAAGTTTATACAATTGGTTTTGGAGTAAGTTCAAATAGTAATGCTGAAAATTTCTTAAAATCAATAGTTAAAAATGGTGGAAGTTATTATAGTGCTAGTGATTCAAGTAAATTAGATGAAGCATTTAAATTAATCGAAAAAAATATTGATGTTGTTGCTAAAAATTTAACAATTACTGATGTAGTTCCAAAAACTTTTGAAGTTGATGTTGATGCTTTAAAAGCTACTTATGGAGATGCTGTAACAATTAGTTATGATAAAGATGGTCAAACAATTATTACATATAATTTTAAAGAATTATCATCTAAATATCCAGAAGAATTAACTTTTAAAGTAATAGCTAAAAAAGATTATTATGGAAGTATGTATACTAATAATACTGCCACAGTAACTGGTACAGCTAATGATGGAAATAAATTCTATGAAAAAGTTGATGGAAAGATTAATGAAAATTTAATTGATCCAGTTGTACCAATAGCATCAAGAACTGAAAAAGATAGTTATGAAACTAATACCAATACAAAATTAAATACTAATACAAGTATAAGAAATAATGATTACAATAATATTCAAAAAGATAATGCCAAAAGTGTTACTGATGAAATAATTATTGTAAAAAATGTAGAAAATGGAAAACTAACATTAAATCAAGATGGAAATTTTGAATATATTCCAAATAAAAACTTTAAAGGAAATGATAGTTTTACATACTACATTAAAACAACAATCGTTAGAAATGATGGTACAGTTGAAATTGCAAAATCAAATGTAAGTACAGTAAATATCTTAGTTAAAGGTGTTAAAACATCTTATACTGTAAATTATTACTTAAATGGTACTACAACTAAAGTAGTTCCAAGTAAAACAGTTAGTGATAAATTTGTAGGAGATGTAATAACTGAAAATGCTTTAACATTAGCTAACTATAATTTAGTGGGTAACAATAGTTATACAATTGAATTAGATGAAGAAAATAATGTAATTAATTTCTATTATGAATTAAAAACATCAAAAATTAATGTTCGTTACTTAGAAAAAGGAACAAACAAGAAACTTGCTGATAACGATACATTTGATGGAAAAGTTACTGAACCATTTACAGTAAGTGCAAAAAATATAACAAAATATGTTGTAGTAGGTGAAACATCATATAGTGGAGTATATACAGAAGAAACTCAAGAATTCACATTCTATTATGAAAAAGCCGAAAGTGCTGGAGCAATAGCTCATCATTATATTATTGATAATAAAGGTAATAAAACAACAAATAAATTATTCGAAGATGAAATAATTAATGGCAAATTAGATGAACAATTCTCATTTAATGCTAAAACAAATTTAGGAAACTATGAATATGTTGAATGCGTAGGAACAGCAACTGGAACATTAACTGATGAAGTACAAGAAGTTATTTTCTACTATCAATTAAAAACATCAAAAATTAATGTACGTTACTTAGAAAAAGGAACAAACAAGAAACTTGCTGATAACGATACATTTGATGGAAAAGTTACTGAACCATTTACAGTAAGTGCAAAAAATATAACAAAATATGTTGTAGTAGGTGAAACATCATATAGTGGAGTATATACAGAAGAAACTCAAGAATTCACATTCTATTATGAAAAAGCCGAAAGTGCTGGAGCAATAGCTCATCATTATATTATTGATAATAAAGGTAATAAAACAACAAATAAATTATTCGAAGATGAAATAATTAATGGCAAATTAGATGAACAATTCTCATTTAATGCTAAAACAAATTTAGGAAACTATGAATATGTTGAATGCGTAGGAACAGCAACTGGAACATTAACTAATGAAGTTCAAGAAGTTATTTTCTACTATCAATTAAAAGAAACATCTGTAATTATTAGATATGTTACTGAAATTAATGGTGATTATGTTGATTTAATAAAATCTGAAAGCTACACTGATAGAATTGGTAATGCATTTGAAGCAACTGCTAAAAATATTCCAAATTACAATTTAATTAGTGAAAAAGTTCAAGTTATTGAATTATTACCAGAAAAAAATATTATTATATTTGTATATGAATTAAAAGATTCAAAAGTAATAGTTCGTCATTATGAAGAAGGAACAACTAATAAAATTGCTGATGATGTAGAATTAATTGGTAAGATAGATTCAGATTACACTACAGATAGTGTTAATAAAGAAGGATATATTTTAACAGTAGTTCCTACAAATAAGAGTGGAAAATTTACTGATGAAGTAATAGAAGTAATTTACTATTATAAAAAACAAATGAGTAATGTTATCATAAGATACGTTGATGAAGATAATAAAGAATTATTAGAAAGCAAGACTATTACTGGTCAAGTTGGAACAGATTATGAAACAACTAGCGAAACAATAGAAGGTTATGAATTAATCAAAACTATTGGAAATGAAACTGGTAAATATGCTGAAGAAGACATCACTGTAACTTATGTATATCAATATGTAATGGGTGAAGGTGGAGACGATACTCCAGATATTCCATATACAGGTATTGAATCAAATAATATTGTTATTTATAGTACAATTGGTACATTCTTATTAGGTGCATTAGCACTTATCTTAAAGAAATTTGCAAACAAGGAGAATTAGTCTCCTTGTTTATTTTTTGCAAATTTATTTGGTCAGACCATTTCTTGAAATCTGATGTAACAATTTCAAGTGGAAACGGAACAATAGATAACCCATACATAATCAAATAAGACTTAAATAACTTACCATAGTTATTTTTTCTTTACAATTTTATAGATAACAAACCAATTTTATTATATAATTATAATGGTAAAGGAGAATAAAAGTGAGAGTAATAATAACTGCTGGAGGTACAGGTGGACATATATATCCTGCAATATCAATAATTAATAAAATAAAAGAAAAAGAAAGTGATAGTAAATTTTTATATATCGGAACACATAATCGAATGGAAAAAGACATCGTTCCATCTTTAGGTTATGATTATAAATCTATTGAAATTTATGGTTTTAGTAAAAAAAATATTAAATTAGATTTTAAAAATATAGGCTTAATATATAAAGCTTATAAAGAATGCTTAAAAATAATTAAAGAATTTAAACCAGATATAGTTATTGGTGTAGGAGGTTATGTAACATTTCCAGTTATAATGGCTGCCCATAAATTAAAAATAAAAACATTTTTACATGAACAAAATGCCATTCCTGGTAAAAGTAATAAATTCTTAATAAAATATGCTGACAAAATTGGTATTAGTTTTGAAGAAAGCAGTAAATATTTTCCTAAAGATAAATGGATATTAACAGGTAATCCTTGTTCTGAAAATGCTTTAAACATTAAAACAACATCACGTACTAAATATGGTTTAACTTATGATAAAAAAAGTATTCTTATAGTTCAAGGATCATTAGGATCAGAAGTAATTAATAATAAAATGTTAGATTTCTTAAAATCAATTGATGATAAAAATTATGAAGTATTGTATGTAACAGGTAAAAATTATTATGATTCATTTAGTAAAAATAAATTTAGTAAAAATGTTAAAATAGTCCCATTTGTAGAAAATCTAAGTTCTTTACTTAAAGATATTGATCTAATCATTACTAGAGCAGGAGCTAGCACTATTGCCGAAATAACTGCAATCGGTTTACCAGCTATTCTTATTCCAAGTCCATATGTTGCAAATAATCACCAGTATTACAATGCTTTATCCTTAAAAAACTCTAATGCATCAACCTTAATAGAACAAAAGGATTTAAATAAAGATATTTTAATTAAAACAATTGATGAAATTTTAGATAATAAAGATTTATATAATACCTATCATACTAATCTATTAAAATTAAGTATTCCAAATAGTAGCACAATTATATATGAAAGTATAAAAAAGTTAATAAATGAAGAAAAATAAAAAAAAGAAAAAATTAAATATTATAAAATTACTTGTTTTCATCTTAATATTTTATATAATTATTTATTCAATATATAGTTTACTTAATATGAAAATAAGAAATATTGTTATAAAAGGAAATACTTATTTAAAAGATTATGAAATAATAGAACAAGCAAATATTAAAGATTATCCACCAATGTTAACATTAAACAAAAATAAAACTATTAATAAATTAAAAGAATTAGATCTAATAAGTGATGCAACAATAAAAAAATTTTTTGATTTTACTTTAACTATAGAAATAGTGGAAAAGAAAATAATATTAGAATATGATAATAATTATTATTTAAGTGATGGAAGTAAAATAAAAGGTAGTTACTTAGGAACACCTACATTAGTAAATTATGTACCAGAAGGAACATTAAAAAAATTTCTTAATGAGATGGGAAAGCTAGACTATGATATAATAAATTCCATAAGTGAAATTGAATATTCACCTACTAAAAACAGTGATGGCAATATAACTGATGAAGACATATTTATTTTTAAAATGAATGATGGTATGATAGTATACATATCTACTGATAAAATAGATATAATGAACAAATATCAAAAGATATATGCTAGTTTAGGAGATAAAAAAGGAATTCTTCACTTAGACAAAGGAAATTATTTGGAGGTACAATAATGAATATTAATTATAATGAAGAAATGAAAAAAATAATTAAAGAATTAAATGGCAATAACAAATTATTATTACATTCTTGTTGTGGACCATGTTCAACTGCTGTAATTGAAAGACTAAAAGATTATTTTGATATAACAGTTCTTTATTATAATCCCAATATTGAACCTTACGAAGAATATTTAAAAAGAAAAAATGAACAAATAAGATTATTAAGTGAATTGAATATTAAACATATGGATATAGATTACTTAAATGAAGAATATCGTAACAAAGTTGTTGGTTATGAAAAAGAACCAGAAAATGGTGCAAGATGTCATATTTGTTATAGATTAAGATTAGAAAAAACTGCTAAGTTAGCAAAAGAAAATAATTTTGATTATTTTGCAACTACCTTAACAGTAAGTCCATATAAAAATGCTAAAGTAATTAATGAAATAGGTTTAGAATTACAAAATAAATATAATATTAAATATTTACTATCAGATTTTAAAAAAGAAGATGGTTATAAAAGAAGTATTGAATTATCTAAAAAATACGAATTATATAGGCAAGATTATTGTGGATGTTTATTTAGTAAGGAGAGAAATGTAGATGAATAAAAAAGGATTTACATTAGTAGAAGTATTAGCTGTATTAGTTATTTTATCGTTACTATTAATACTAACTATTCCTAGTATTAAAAATGCACTAACTAATGGAAAAAATAAAATTAATGAAATAAATAAAAAACAAATAGAAGATGCTGCCAAAATAATAGTTGATGAAGTAATATACTGTAATATGACGGAAATTGCTAAAGATGCTTTAGCTGAAACATCATGTAGTAATGCTAAAATAAAATTAATAAATGGTGTTGATATTGATTTAAAGAATCTTGAATTAGACGATAAATCAAGTAAATGTAGTGGAACTATAAAAGTTAAAATAGATAGTGAAACATATAAAGAAACAATAGATACGACAAATGTAATATGTAAATAAGGTGAGGTTATGGGACTATTTAATAAATTTAAAGAAATATTTAAAAAAGAAGATAAAAAAGATATCGAATTATATGATAAAGGTTTAGAAAAAACAAGAAAAGAATTTGTTTCTAATTTAAGTTTTTTAGGACACAAATATACAAAAGTTAATGATGAATATTTTGACGAATTAGAAAGTATTTTAATTAAAGCCGACATTGGAGTTAACACAACATATAAGTTCTTAGATAAATTGAAGAAAAGGGTTAAAGAAGAAAAAATAGAAGATGCAAATGTTTTAAGAGAAATAATTATTGATGAATTATTTATGATTTATGTTGATGGAGATTCCTTAACTGATAAAATTAATATTCAAAAAGAAGGTCCAACCGTTATATTAATGGTTGGTGTTAATGGAGTAGGTAAAACAACAACCATCGGTAAACTTGCTAATATCTATCACAATCAAGGACATAAAGTAATGTTAATTGGTGCTGACACCTTTAGAGCTGGTGCAGTTCCTCAATTAGAAGAATGGGCTAAAAGAACTGATTCATGTTTTTGTGGAAAAGAAAATGTTGATCCTTCAAGTGTTATTTACGACGGTTTAGAAAAAGCCTTAAAAGAAAATTGTGATTTAATATTAATAGATACAGCAGGTAGATTACAAAATAAAGTTAATTTAATGAATGAACTTGAAAAAGTTAATAAAGTAATTGGTAAAATTATTCCTAATGCACCACATGAAACCCTTCTAGTAATAGATGCAACAACCGGTCAAAATGGAATTAGTCAAGCTGAAAGCTTTAAAGAAATAACCAACATAACTGGAATAGTGTTAACTAAATTAGATGGAACAGCCAAAGGTGGTATAGTGTTAGCTATAAAAGAAGAAGTTAAATTACCAGTAAAATTTATTGGTTTAGGTGAAGGTATTAACGATTTAAAATCATTTGACATAGAAGAATATATCTATGGCTTATTAAAGGATTTGATGTAATGGATAATATAATTTATTATAATAGTTTATTTGATTATTATGGAGAATTATTAACCCCAACTCAAATAAATTATTTTAAAGCCTATTATTATGATAATCTTTCATTAAGTGAAATCTCTGATGAATATAATATTTCCCGAAACGCTATAAGTAAAACATTAAAAGAAGTAAAAGATAAATTAGATTATTATGAATCAAAATTACATTTACACCAAAATAAAGAAACAATCACAAATTTATTAACAGAACAAGAAGTTAATAAAATAATTGATTACATTTAAAGGTTATAATATATAATCTTTTTTCTTTTAATTATTAGCGAACAATAATTTGACTTTTTTTAAAATAAATGCTATAATACAAAACAGTTTAAGGGGGTTAATATGAAAAGTATACAAAAAGAAATTGATAAAAAATTACAAAATCAAATTGAAAATTATTATGATAAAACACCTTTTATTTCATTAAGTAAAGAAAAATATGTTGAATATATTTATAGTTTAATTAAAAAAGTACAAATAAAAGACAATATCGATTTAATTGATAAAATTAAAAATTATACATTATCACTTATAATGAATAGTAGTAACTATTTAGATTTTGTTGACTATTATATTAATCAAAATTACAGCTTTACTTTAAATTTAAATAAAATATTAGATTATTTTAAAGATTTAGAAGAAATTTTCGATAATCGTAAGGAAATGATTGATATTAATGATTTGGTTAATTTATTAAAAAATAATAAAAAATTATATTCTTTAATAGAAGTAGTCTTTAAATATTACGAAAAAAGCATTATAAATAACCGCATTAATGATTCAATAGATTGTAGAATATTAATTTCTATTATTGAAGCTTATTGCTTACTCAATAATATTGAACTTAAAGAAGACAACAATCTGAACTATTATAATGATGTTACAAACTACGATACAAATACTTTAGAGAATTTTTTAAGAGATATAAAAAAATATAAAGTATTAAGTCGTGAAGAAGAAAGAGAATTAATAACCAAAGCTAAAAAAGGAGATAATTTAGCAAAAGATAAATTTATATGTTGCAATATAAGACTAGTAGCAAGCATAGTTTTAAAACATTATCGTAATAGAGAAATGCCAGAATTAGATTTAATTCAAGAAGGAACACTTGGTGTTATTAAAGCATTAGAAAAATATGATTTAAATACAAATTATAAATTTTCAACCTATGCTTATGCTTGGATAAAACAATATATAGATCGAGCATTAATAACAAAAGGAAAAAATATTTATATCCCATTACAAATGAAGCAAAAAATTAAAGAATATAAAGAAAAAACTTTAGAATTTGAAATTAATAATAGAAGAAAACCAACAATCGAAGAAATATCTATTATAACTGGTTATGATGAAAAAACAATTCAACTAATTGAAGCTAATTTAGCTGAAACAATAAGTTATGATGTCTCAATTAATGAAGAAGAAGATGCTTCGTTAATTGATTTAATACCAGATGAAAATAACACGCCAGATGAAATTTATTTAGAATTAGTAAAAAAGAAAACGATTTTTAGAGCTATAAATGAAGCAGGTTTGACATTAAGAGAAAAAGATATAATTGAAAGAAGATTTGGCTTTAATGGTAAAAAAATCCAAACTCTTGAAAGCATTGGAAATATATATGGTCTTTCTAGAGAAAGAGTAAGAATGATTGAGAAAAAAGCTTTAGAAAAACTAAAAAAATATTTTAATAGATATAAAGTATGGCAAGAAGATATTAGTAATAATGCTTTATTACGAAAAAACATTTCAAAGACTATATATGATTATAATAAGAAGTATGCATATAGTGAAGTTAATTATGCAATAAGTCTTTTACCAGAAGATTATAAAAATATATTATATATAAAATTTGGTAAAGATTTAAAACATCCTATAAAAGGACAGTTATCAATGATACAAGAAAGAAAATTTTATGAAAAAATATTACCTAAATTAAATGAAATATTAGAATCACTTTATCTATATAAAGTTGAAGAGAAAAATGAAGTTAATCCTAAAATATGTGAAATATTATGGATGCTTTTTAGAACTTATCCATTTAATGAATTAATTTTTGAAATATCATATGATAGATTAATAGTTGGGTTATTAGAATCAGGATACGTAGATGATATAAAATATACTGACGAAGCAGTTGCTAATTTCTTAGGTAAAGATAAAGTTGATGTGTATATTTTAAATTTAGAATTTAAAAGGAGAGTATATACCAATAACTTATTATCAGATATAATCGAAAATAGAGATAAGTATCTAAAACAAGTAAAAGAAGATAAAACAAAAACCATTTAAAAATTAAGAAAAAGAGAAAAAATTATACAAAAAGAGAAAAATAATTTTCTCTTTTTAATAACCCTCTTTTTTATTAATGTCTACTATTTGGGGTTCACATCACAAATTCTTCTCTTTATTTTATGATAGATTCTAATGCAAGATAAATCATTTTATTTAATTTAAGCTGTCTTTCTTCAGGAGTATAATCATTACCTTTTTCAAAAGGACTATCAGTTATGGTAACTAAACAAGTAGCTTCTTTATTTAAATAATCAGCAATACTATAAAGACCAAACGACTCCATTTCACTAGCAAGTAATTTAATATTTTTAGGTATCTGTTTATTTAAATGGGGAGTAGGAATATATGGCTCGAATATTTCAGAAGTATATAAACCTCCTTTTTTTAGATCTATATTAAGATTTTTAGCTTTAGTTTCAATTGTTTGATTTAAATTATTGGATGATGACACCTTCTTAGCGTTACTTTTACACATAGCGTATCTTATATTAGAAAAAGAAAATGAATAACTTCCTAAAACAATATCTCCAACTGATATATTGGGATTAAAAGCTCCAGCTGATCCTATTCTAATTATCTTCTTAACATTATAAATTTGATACAATTCATATGCATAAATACAAACACTTGCACATCCCATTCCTGATCCTATAACTGTAACTTTTTTACCTTTATAGTAACCAGTATAACCAAGCATATTTCTAACTGTATTAATTAATTCCGCATTTTCTAAATAATTTTCTGCAATATATTTAGCCCTTAGAGGATCACCTGGAAGTAATACTCTAGAAGCTATATTTTTTTTATCTGTTACAATATGTATTGGATTCACTTTTATCAACCTACCTTCTAATTTATTATATCACGATAATTATAATTTAAGAAATAAACTTACAGTTTAAATAAAAACATTTATAAATTATTAATATTTAGTTATAATAATATTGGAGGTTTTATTCT
>CANNTX010000004.1 GCA_947522695.1 uncultured Bacilli bacterium
TAAAAACACACTTTTTTCCTTATTTTATAATGGTTTGATGGAAATTTACTTCACACCAGATTTTATTGAACCATTAGATTTGACGTCTAATATTTTATTATAGGTTATTGTTTTTTCTTTTCACTATCTATTTTATTAAGATTATTTTCGTAAGTATTATTTTTAGGGTAGTAGAATTTTTCATTTTTAATATTGTCTGGCAAGTATTGTTGCTTAACCCAACTATTTTTATAATTATGAGGATATAAATAATCTTTACTATTAGTATGAATATGTTTAGGAACACTTCCACAGTTTTTAGTTCTAATTGTAGTTAATGCTTTATCAATTGCTAGATAAGCACTATTGCTTTTAGGAGATAAAGCCATTTCAATTACTATTTCAGATAATGGAATAATACATTCAGGAAAGCCAACACGATTTGCAGCATTAATAGCAGCATCTAATTTTGGACCGATAGATGGATTTGCTAGACCTATATCTTCATAAGCAATTACTGATAATCTTCTAAATATAATATCTAAATCTTGGGCTTCTAATAATACACCTAAATAATAAACTGCAGCATCAACATCACTGCCTCTAATTGATTTTTGCAAGGCACTTATTGAGTTATAATAATTATCATCGTTTTTATCAATATATATTATTGGTTTAGCATTAATACTCTTTAAAACATCTTCAGTTATAATGTGATCTGTTGAACTATAATAAGCCATTTCTAATAAATTTAATGCGCTTCTGACATCTCCATTTGAAGAAGATGAGATAATGTTTAGGCAATTGTCATCGATTTGAATACCTTCTAAATTATCTTTAGCTTTGATAAGAATTTTAACGATATCTTCAGGTTTAAGAGATTTTACCTCAAAGATTTGACATCTTGATCTTATAGCTGGATTAATACTATGATAAGGATTTGATGTTGTTAAACCTATCATAATAATTTTACCATTTTCTAAGTAGGGAAGAAGAATATCTTGTTTATCTTTGTTCATTCTATGAATTTCATCAATTATAAGAATCATTTGACCATTCATTTTAGCTTCTTCGATTACGATATCAAAGTCTGTTTTTTTATTAATTACAGCGTTTAACATACGATATGGCATATTTAATTCATTAACTAAGGCATTTGCGATACTGGTTTTACCACAACCGGGATTACCATAAAATATCATAGAGAATAATTTCTTATTTTTCACTAAATTAGTTAAAATTTTACCTTCACCTATAAGGTGGTTTTGCCCATATACATCATTTAATTTAATTGGTCTAATATCATTTGCTAATAATTCCATTACCGTCATTCCTTTGCCTTTTTATTATATATTAAATTTGCTTATTTTTAAAGATGTATGTATAATTTATATAGAGGTATGGTATGAATGATGGTTATATTAAAGAATATGAAAACTATTTAAGATATGAAAAAAATTATAGTGTTAATACGGTTAATTCGTATATTTTAGAGTTATCTATGTTTAATGAATATGTTAATAAGGATTTACTTAAAATTAATGATGATGATGTAAAAAAATACTTAAAAGCAATTAGCAGTAAATCTCCTAAAAGTGTTTCTCATAGTTTAAGTGCATTGAAATCTTTTTATAACTATGAAGAAAGATTAGAAAAGATAAAAGATAATCCTTTGACTAAATTTAAATCTCCAAAATTAGATAAAAGCCTGCCTACAGTGCTTTCTTTAGAAGAGGTTACATCTTTATTAGATATCGAAATAAATACGCCATATGATGCTCGAAACAAGGCAATTTTAGAACTTTTTTATTCTTCGGGACTTAGAATTAGTGAACTTATTAATTTAGAAATGGCTAATGTTGATATGGATGAAAATTTAATTAGAGTAATGGGGAAGGGGAAAAAAGAGAGAATAGTTCCTTTTGGAGATATTGCTAAAAATGTTTTAGGTGATTATATAAATAATTATAGGCCTTCTATTAATAAAAAGAATAGTACATATATATTTTTAAATAATTTGGGGAATAAGTTATCAAGACAATATATTTTTAGAATTATTAAACAAGAATGCGTAAAAAAAGGTATAAAGAAAAATGTTTCTCCTCATACCTTAAGACATACTTATGCTACTCATTTACTTAAAAATGGAGCTGATTTGCGAATAATTCAGGAACTTCTAGGTCATGAAAATCTAGCCACTACTCAAATTTATACTCATTTAGATAATGAAACTCTTAAGAAGGACTATGATGAATACTTTCCTAGATAACTGAAATCATTATTTGCATCTAGCGTTATTTTCGTTTGCTTTTGCATTTTCTCTTGCATTTTCTCTAGCTCTTGAATGACATTTGCTGTTATTTGCATTAGATCTTGCATTTGTATTATATCTACTCATAATTACCTCCTAATAATAGTATGGTAATTTTTCTTTTGTTTATTATGGTAATTAATGGTTATTTTTTAATTTTATTTCATATAGTTTAATATGAATAATTTTTATATACCATTTTTAATTACTTTTTTAGCAGGAATATCTACAACGATTGGATATTTATTTATATATTTAAAACCAAAGAACGTTAATGGGTTTATTGGTTTTTCTTTAGCGTTTTCCGGCTCTATTATGTTCTTTATTTCTTTATTTGAATTAATACCTGAAGGATTCTTTTATTTATTAAAAGAATATAATTTATTTATTGCTACTGTTGTTTTGCTGGGAATGCTGGTTGTTGGGAATTTGATTATTAAGATTATTGATAGGTTTACTAGTAAAAATAACTCAAATAGTTTAGAAAAAATAGGAATACTTTCAATGATAGGATTGATGATTCATAATATGCCGGAAGGGATTCTTACTTTTTTATCATCTACTATAAATATTAATTTAGGAATCAAGCTTAGTGTTGCGATAATGCTTCATAATATACCAGAAGGTATTGCGATTGCTATTCCGACTTATTATGGAACAAATAAAAAGAGTAGGGCATTCACTTATACTTTAATAAGCGGTTTTGCTGAAACAATAGGGGCCGTTGTTGCGTATTTGTTTTTATATAGATTTTTATCTAATTTACTTATTAGTTTAATACTTTTATTTGTATCTGGCATTATGGTCTCTATTAGTTTTAATGAAATATTAAAGGAAGTAGAGAAGTATAGCAAAAAGAATATTATTTTAGGTACTCTACTCGGCTTAATTGTAGTTATTTTAACTGAATTTGTGTTGTAATTTATTATGTAAACTAAATGTAAAGTAAAAAATAATAGGAGATAGTGGAGTACAAAATAGAGAATTTGCATTATTGGAATGATCGTTATATATAAATTAAAAAATATAAGTTTTATATTTACTAATAAAGTATTAAGATAATGTTCAAAATAAAAATTTATAATTAATATAATGTATAAAATATAATTTGAATAAAAAATAAATGTTAATTATAAGTATAATAAAAAAATTTTTTTATCTAAATTTATATATTATATAAGTATGATTATAAGGAAAGCAATTTTGCAAATAAAAAATTAGTTTATTGAAAACTAACTTATTAAGATTTAATTATAAAATAGTGATAGGGAAGTATATTATATAATGATTGGTAATAAAATAGTTCTTTTCTTTTTAAATATGCATTGGTTAACATAATATATATTGCCACAAGTGATATATATTTACTGGTAAACTTTTTGTTAAGTTTATTCCTTCTTTTGTTAACTTATTGTAAACTTCTTGACTAGATATTATATTTTTAATATTTAGTTTGGAGGTTTTTATTATGAATAATAATAGTATTAAGGTTCAAGTGGTAGGTGTTAAACAGGTAGATTGGACTAATCCTGATAATAATCAAAGATATCAATCTACTAAGTGTAGCATTATGTATTCACCGGATCCTGATTCAGGAGTTTCTGGTATGCAAGTCTTAGAAATTAGATTGCCTTTTGAAAAATATGAGAAGTTTAAAGGAAAAACATTTCCTTGTAATGGACAGCTTATGTTAGGTGATTTTAATCTAGCTAAGCAAACATTTAAATTTGTTGATATAGTTTTATAGTTTATATATAATAGGGGGAAAATTTAATTAAAGGGGGGACGTGTTGATATGAGAAGTTTATATGAATACCAGATTAGTAAAAAATCAAATTGTGGTGCTTATATTTATATTAATGTATGGCAAAAGCCAGATGGTGAATTTTATGTAAGATTAACTAAACATAAAGTTCGTTCATCATTGTTTAAACCGATTTTAATAGGGGACACTAATAGCTATGGTCATAAACTTATCGATTCTATTAGGCAATATATTGAATTAACATATATTGAAAAATAAATTGAAAGGAGTTTGTTTCATGGAAAGTGGAACTGTTTCTGCGATGGGAAGTCTTTTAAGTACTCTTGGTGAAGTTTTTACTTTCTTAATCGGAAAAGTTGGTCAAGTGTTATCAGTTATTACTGAAAATCCTATTGCTTTAATTCCGGTTGGAGTAGTTTTAGCTTATACTATTGTTAAATTCGCTTTGAGAATTTTAGGCATTAGATAAGTTTTAGAAAGGAGTTAATTCTATGATTAAAAATTTATTAAATAAAGTTTTAATTGTGGTCTTTGCTTCTTTCTTTTTTATTAATGTTAATGCAGTAACTGAAGTTGCTTTAGATAATTTATCTTATGCAGATTATTTGAATATTTATAATTTGCAATTTGATGAAAGAGAAATTGCACAAAAGTATTATAATTTTTTAACTACTACTAATTTACATGATTTTTTATTTGCTAATGTTGATAATTTTGGCCTTTCTGGTCAAATGAATCCTCAAAACTTTTATTTTGATTATGTTAATGATTCATATTTTATTAGTTTATTAGGATTATCTACTGATGGAAATAATCATTATAATTTATCTAATGGTATTCCGTTTAATATTTATTTATCTTTTTCAGATGGTAAATCTGCTGCTTTTAATTCTTATTTATCTAATTCTGGTACTATTTTTAGATTATATGTTTCTCCAGGTTATAAATATAGGTATTTTCCATTTATACTTTATTTAGATTCTGATAATAATTTTAAAATTAAGACTCGTTCATCTCTTAGATATGATAATGTTCTTTCTGATAATATTATTGATCTTAAATTACAAAATCCTATTCAATTTTTAGGTGCTTTTTATCAAAGCAGTTTTATTGTTAACTATAAAGATAATGTTGCTAATGTTCCAGTTGGTTTTACAAGTTTTCATTTTTATAATGATTTAAATAAATATTATACTTCAAAAGATGTTAAATATTTAGGACATGAATATTTTGATAATAATGTTTATTTTGGTGCTGGTGTTCCATTATATCCTGCTTATTCAATTTTTACAAATTCTTTTGAGTTTGGTGAACCATATACATCAGATTTTAATCATATGTATTTTGGTAATCAAGAATGTTATTTTGCTCCAACTCAAAAATTATTAAATGATTATGATAATTTACATTCTTCTGGAGAAGATAATTTATGGTTTACGTTTAATGATAGTATGTTTGTTTTAGGCGATAGCGGTTTGAATCCTTTAGATAAATCTTTATCTTTTTCATATTTTTCTGTTTCTGATCTTAAAATTTTTAATTCCAATTATTCATATGTTGGTGATACTGATTTTATAAAAAAATATGATGTTCGTTTAAATATTAAAGATTATTCTAATGGTAAATTTTTTAAATTATCTCCGGAACTTATTAATTTAAATTCTATTTTAAGATTTTCTGCAGGTGATTCCGGACATACTTTATCTATTTATTATAAAAAAGATTTATGGAATTATACTTGTGCTACTGGTTCTAATGAATTTACTTTAGAATTATCTGATGGTTCAACCCTTACTGGTAAGAATTCATCACTTTCGGATTCATCTAGTAATAATTTCTTTACATCTTTTATTAATTCGATTTCAGATTTTCTTGGTTCTGCATTGTCTTATTTTATTAGATTTGTTTCTTCTTTAACTGGTTTTGCTAAAATTGTTATTGATTGTTTTGTTAAATTATTTGAAATATTTGGATCATTTTTTATTTTTGTAGGTAGTTCAATTTCTTTAATGTTTGGTTGTTTTCCTGATGTTGTTGTTGAAACGTTTAAAATTATATTAATTTTTACATCTTTAATTGTTGTTTTTAAATTTATTATAGGTAGGTGATTTATTTGGATTCATTATTAGAATTACCAGATAAAATATTACAAATATTTAGTTCTTTTCCGACTTTTATTGGTGATGTTTTAATTGGTTTATTTACTATTGGTTTATTATATTTAATAAAGAAATTTTTCTTTTAAGAAAGGAGTTTGTTATGCATAGTTTTTATGAGCTATCTGTTTTATTTCTTGGTGATCTTCCGGTTGGTTTTACTTTTTTATATTCTATTTTTGCTTTTATTTTAGGTGTTATTACTGTCAGTGTTGTATTTATGTTCTTTAAAATGTGCTTTCATATTTTAGGGGTGAAATAGATGTTAGATATTTTTAAATTTATTTTTAATTGTATTGGACAAGTTTTTAATACTATGAATAATTTTTTAGTTGTAAATGGTGTAAGTTTATTAGTTTTTTATTTAGGTTTTTTAGTTTTACCAATTATTTTGTTAATTATTAAATTAGGTGTTGATGTAGGCGTTAGACCTTTAAGTTCTTCTTTTTCTTTATCAAATTCTGAAAATTCGAATGAAAAGAAAGAACAAAAAATTATGGTGGTGAATATTTTACGATGAAGTATGTTAAATTTTTAGTAGTTTTTTTATCTTCTTTATTTATTATTAATGTTAGTGCAGAAGATATTGAATATGATACAAGTAAAGTTTTTGATACTTTTTATAATACTTATGCTAATGAAGATTTTTTTAATAATAATTGCTTTATATTTGATACTAAGTTAAAAATTGATATTGGTTTTCAGATTGCATTTTTTCGTAATAATACTATTTATTATTCTAATTTACCTTATTTTAATTCTAATTCTGAATTAGTTTTTCCTAATGCTTGTTATTTTTCTAATAATGTTCCTACCGGTTCGTTACTTTGTGGTTATGATTATAAAGTTTCTAATTTTGATGATATTATAATTTTTGCCGCTCGTGATAATGTGGTTTTTCCTTCTGAATATTTTTTAAATAATAATTATTATTTTTCTGATACTTCTTTAAGTAAATATAATAGTTTTTTTCCTTATTTAAATAAATATATCTATGAAGTTGGTAAACCTATTGAATCTTTATGTTATAAGCATTTTGGCAATAATCATAATACAGATAATGTTGCTCCTGTTATTAATTTAGTAGGGAATAGTGAAATTACTATTGAGATAAATACTATTTTTAATGATCCTGGTTATTCATGTTCTGATAATTTTGATAAAACTTGTAATGTTGTTGTAACTGGTAGTGTGGATGTTTCTAAATTAGGTAAATATTTTTTAGAATATAATGCAATAGATTCTTCTGGCAATAAAGCAGTAACTTTAAAACGTATTGTTAATCTTGTTGATACGACAGCTCCTGTTTTATCATTAATTGGTGATTCCATATTGTATTATGGTCTTAACCAGGAATATGAAGAATTAGGTTTTAATGTATCTGATAATTCAAATGAAGATATTAATGTTGATGTTGATATTTCAAATTTAGATGTTACTGTTTCGGGAACTTATGATATTATTTATTCTGCTTGTGATTCTTCTAAAAATTGTACTAGTCTTATTAGAAAAGTAAAAGTTCAATCTATTGAAGCTTTAGATTTTACTGGATCTCAATATTTATTCTTTAATTTTAGTGATATACAAGATTTATTTCCTAATTTTAATTTTAATGGTATGACAAATGTTGAACAATTTGGTATTACTATTATTTTTAATATATTTATTGCATTATTTTTATTATTGATTATATATATTATTTTAAAATCAGTATATAAAATGTTATCTATTATTTGGTGAGGTATATATGGTTATAGCAGTGTGTGGTAAACCTGGTTCAGGTAAAACTTTACTTACAACTTATTTCTTAATGAAAAAATTTAGAAAAGAAAATAATTTTTTTGTTAGACATTTTAAAAAAGATCATATTTTTAATAATTGTTATTCTAATTATCCGGTCAAACTTGGTAGTGAAACTTATTCAAATAGAGTTAATTTATTAGATTTTAAAGATTTTAATAAATGGTTAATGGATTCTGACATAGTATTAGATGAGATTCAGGCTTATTTCGATTCGACTGAATATAAATCTATTCCTAAACCAATTGCTAATAATTTTCAATTTCATAGACACTTTGGTATTCATAATATTTATTGTGTTTCTCAAGATTTGAGCCGTATTCCTAAAGTTTTTAGAGTGTTAGCTCAGGAATATTATCAGATTCATAAACATTTTAAAATTCCTATATTGGGTATTGCTTTCTTTAGTTATACTATTTGGTATAGAGAAGATGATTATGGTAATCCTCATAAACTAACTCGTGATCAAAAGAAGAATCTTAATTATGAATTTAAAAATAAGATTATTATGTTTAGATATAAAAAAGTTTATAAAGCTTATGATACAAAATATATGAAAGTATTAGTTAAAGATAAAGAATTATTTCCTACTATTCAATATTCCGATAATCTTCTTTCATTAGACGAAATATATCAGAATTTCCCGAGTGTAGCTAATAATAATTATAAATTCATGTAGCGGGCATGGCTCTGCCATGCGCTACATGAATAGGAAGGTGTTTTATGCAGCAAAATATTGAAGATTTTGTATCTACACCCCCAACTAATAGGGGTGTAGTAAATACACAAAATGTCGATTTATTCCAGTATTTATACGGGTTTGAGCCAAATAACCCCCTATACATCATTTTTGACTGGATTCAGGTTACAATTTTTGATAATTTTGGCTTTTCTGAAAGAGATTATTTTTATAATATTTTTGGTATTTCACCTGATGATGTTGTGTTTGAAAACAAGGGTTTATTTACTTATCAATATACTTATTCATATAAAAATATAAAAATGTTTTCTTCTGACGACAAGAGTCTTGGTTATCATTTTTATATAACAGGTCAAGGTTGCAGGAATATTGAAGAATTAGGTATTGATTATAAAAAGTTATTTAAAAAATTAATTAAGTATAATTGTAAATTCACTCGTGTAGATATTTCTATTGATGATTTTTCAAATAAGTACTTTAACATAAACAAAATTGCTTACTATATAAAAAACGATTTAGTAAGATCAAAATTTAAAAGTACAATACATTTTTCGAAGACTGGAATTAATTCTAGAAAATTAGATGGTAATACGATTTGGTTTGGATCCAGATCTAGCAAAATCATGGTTTGTTTTTATGATAAACTTGAAGAAAGAACTAACAATAACTATATTGTAAATTCTAACATTAAATCTTGGATTCGTACTGAGGTACGATTTAGGGATTTGAAGGCACAAGATGTTATTACTAGATTTGCTATCCAGGATCAACCAGTAAATTATTTGATTAAAGGTATTCTTATCAACTATATTCAATTTTTAGTTCCTAACAAAAATGATTCTAATAAATCTAGGTGGCGCATAACTGATTGGTGGCTTGAATTTACTGATAATGTAGATCGTCTTAAATTTGCATCTTTACCATACGAAACCTCGATTTCAAAGAAGAAAAATTGGTTGGACTACTCAGTCTCAAAATCTGAGTTCTCGGTTTTTATTAGCAACATTCCAGATTTAACCTCTGACTATGTTACATCTGATTTTATTTACAACCTTTTAATTACCGGTTCAGATAAATTACAAGATAAAGATTTGCAGTACATAAATGAATTTAGATTATCACGTGGCTACAATCCATTAGAACACGAAGATATTAAAGCATTTGTTAATCGTGTTAAAGAAGTCTTACTAACTTTAAATGATGATAACAAATAAGTCTTGAACTTGACTAAGTGCTAACTCCATTTAAAAATATTGTCAATAAATCGTGGAATAAAAAGACGCAGTCGGCTTTATGCCGCGAAAGTTATTGACTATATTTTTAAATAAGATATAATGGTGTTTTCCTTTCGGAAAAAATATAAAAGGCACTTTTAATATTTTTTTTCGAAAGGAACAGCTCCAACGGCTCTAGTTGAAAGTTTTTTGATACTTTTTTTCAAAAAAGTATAAAGAGTGTCAACGGCGATACGGTGCGCTTGAATTACTTCTTTATATAAGTTAATTGTTAAAATATGAATTGTTACTATATATGAGAGATCAAGCGACGATACGCTTGGCCTTAGTCGTTTAACGTTAAGAAAAATAAAGGTGGTCCTGTATTTTTCAAGTTAGACGACTAAGGATTTAAAACAACAATAGTAAACAAATGCGGAGGTGCCGCTAATTTGTTTACGGTAAATTTATACAAGTCTATAAACGAGAAAGGAAAATATAAAATGGACGAAAGAAAATATAAAAGAATTATTAAAGACTTAAGAGAACGCAATAATAAATTAGTTTCTCAATTTCAATATGAACAAATTAGATCTTATTCCTATAAGAATAAAATTAATGAATTAGAATTATGTATTGATGATATTTTATCTCTAGCTTTTGCGGGTCCAATTACTTTTCATGATGTTTTAACTATTACTAAAAAATATAATGGGGAAGATTGATCTTGAATAGGGAATTAGTGGGAGGTTTTTTATGAATAAATATTTATTTTATGGTTTTATTTTTGGTTATTTAATTCCTTTAATTGGTGATTTATTATGTGAGCCAATTAGAAATAAATGGCGTAAAGATTGTAATTACGATTGTTCTAAATGTAAAGTTTGGGACTGTAATGTTTATAATTGTAAGAAATTTGCTGATAAGTTAAATAGTATGGAGGAAAAATGAGTATATTAGAACAAATTATTCAGGGCGTTTTAGATGGTTTATGTTTTGGCTTTTGGTTTTTCTTGCCTGTTTTTACATTTGTTGTATTTTTAAAATTTTTTAGGAGTAGTGATGATAAATAATGAAATATTTTTATGAATATAAACTTAAAAATGGTGCAATAGTTGGTGGACATAATTTAGAACAAATTGAATTCCGTTGCAACTATTTACTTTTAAATGGTGTAGATATTATTCGAACACAAGATTTTGATAAACAATATTGGTGTATTATATTACATATGAATGAAATAGAATATTTAAAAATTATTCCTATGTATGAGGAGGAATAATGACGAAAGAAGAATTTTTAAATAGATTAAAAGAAATTAATATTAAAACTCAAGATAATAATTTTTTTCTTGAATATAATGCTGAAGTTTGTGATATTTTAACGGAAAATGAGCATTTAAAGGATAATTGGAATAAGCTAAAAGAATATTTGATAAATGATATAAATTATTTGCAAGAACAAGAAAAAGAATGTGTTAAATTAGGTTTTATAAATTTTGGTGGAGATGCAAATAGCAAAATCATCTTTAAAAAAGTATTAGATAAAATGCAAGAATTGGAGGAGTGTGATAATAAATGATTCAAATAGCATGTGGACATTTTTGGCTAACTTTTAAAAATGGCTATACAATTAGTGTTTTTAATGGATTTGGAAGTTATAGTGAAAATCAATTTAATACTAATTTAAGAAATAAATTTAAATTAGATTGTATTGATAGTAAAGATTGTGAGATAGCCGTAATTTATAATAATGAGTTTGTTACAAATAAATTTATAGATATTGATAATGATTCTGTATATGGTTTTGTAAGTTCAGATGAATTAGTAGATATAATTTATAAAGTCAAAAATATAGATTAAATTCTATATTTTTTTATTTTAATTATTTCTAGGGATTTTTTATGAAGGGTAAAATTTATAAAATATAATGGGAGTTTGACTATGGGGTTTTTATTTTATTTAAATTATGCTATACTCTACTTGTATATTTAAATAGAGTAGAGGAGTTTTATATGTTAGATTTTTATTTAAATGTTTTAAATATTACTGAAAATGATATGTATATTTTTATGATTATTTTGTTTACATGGATCATTCCTGTAACAATTTTATTAAGAATTATTAGTTTTTTCTCAAATGTTCCAAATGCATTTGAAAAATCATTTTTATATTGTAAAATTTTATATTTTTTATTTATTGTTTTATTTTTCTTAGTTTCTTTTATTTTTTCTGTTCTTTAGGTATTGATTTTTAATTTTTAATTTGTTATTATTAATTTGTATCTAGTTGGGGAGTGACTTATATTAATAAGTCCCCCGATTTATTATAAGTCGTTGGTTAACATAATATATATTATAGGAAGTTGTATTTTATGATAAAAAAGATGATAAATTTATCCATTTAACTTTATATGACTTTGTTTATCTTATTTGTTTAATACTTTGATTATTATATTATTTACTATTTAATTGCATACTTCTTCTTTTATTTAAAATAATTTTATCTAAACTTTATTTATAATATTATTTTATTATTTATGTATTTATATTTATGTATTTATATATCAGGTTGAATAATTGTATTTAAAAATTATATTAATACGATGGATAAATAAAAATATGTAGTGCATTCTAAAATGATTAGGTATTAATTAATAAAACTCCCTTCTCCACTTGAATCGTTAATAAATAGAGAAGGGGTAGTTGTAAAATTTTGAATTATATATTTATTTACTAGATCTTGCTTCAATTTCAGCTATTTTTTCAAATACTTCAGAAGCATTTTCTGTATTAATAGTGGTGTATCCTAATTCACGTAAGGCTTGAAATCTAATTGTGTTTAATTGTTGAGTACGTGATAATTTTTCTTCGTTACGAGATTCTATTTCCTCAACAAAACGTTTTCTTGACTCTATTACTCTACTTTTTGAAGGATTGCCATTAAGGTATAAATTAAAGGCAGAGTGAATAATACCTTCAAACATAAATTGTTTGTTTTCGTTAAATTTAAATTCATTCGGATTAGTGAAACCAGCATATTTTGACATATATGCTAATAGATATTTTATTTCATCAATATTATCAACACATTGTAATAAATGAAAAGTGTATAGTAGAGTATAATACCTCTCTTCTCTATTATCTTCTTCTAATAATTTATCTTTAATTAAATAAGTGATATCACTAACTAATTGTTGTTCTTCTTTTCTTAATCCTTTTAAATCTAAATATTCATTGTTTGAAGTAGATTTTAATGCTTTGTTTAATCTTTCTTCCACTTCAACTAAATATTCTGTTGTTACATCAATATTATTTAATGTATCCTCTTCTCCATCTTCTATATCTAATAATTTTAATAACGCTATTTTCTTTTCTTTTGGCCATTCATTTAATGATTTAAGTTCAAGATAGTTATAAACCATTTGTCTAGAAACACCTAAATATTTTGCTAATCTTACTTTAGATATTCCTAATTCTTGAAGTATTTCGTTTAATCTTTTCATAATGTTTTTACCTACTTTCTTTACATTTTAATCATATCTTACTTGACAACTGATTGTCAAGTAGTGGAGTAAATTTTTGTAAAAGAAAAAGCACTAAAATAGTACTTTATATTATCTTATAAATACCAAAGTTTTTCGCCATTTTTCATAACTGTTTTTATTATTCCTGAACCTAAACATTGTTCTCCTAAATATAGTACACATGCTTGACCTGGAGTTACAGCTTTAACTTTTTCAGGGTATTTAACTAATATTTCATTATTTTCTAAGTATTCTAGTATTACTTCATAATCTGGTCCTCTATATCTAAATTTTGCGGTACAAAATGTATGTCTTGTCTGACATAAAAAGTTAACGTTTTCGATAATGCAAGAATCTGAATATAAATACTCACTATCTTCTCCAAATGCGACATAAAGTTTATTTTCAGCAACGTTTTTACCTACTACAAAGTGTTTTTCTAAATTACCTGATATTCCTACATTTCGTCTTTGACCGATTGTATAATTCATTAAACCAGTATGTGTACCAATTACTTTGTTTGTATCTATATCAATTATATCACCCGGATTTGGTTTTAAATAGTTTGATACAAATTTTTGATAATTTCTTTCGCCAATAAAGCATATTCCAGTTGAATCTTTTTTGGTTGCGGTAGGAATATTTTGCATTTTGGCTATTTCACGTACTTCAGGTTTTGTTAGATCACCAATAGGAAATAACACATCTTTTAAAGCATCTTCACTTACTTGAGCTAAGAAGTAGGTTTGATCTTTATTTAAATCAACAGCTCTTAAAAGCCTATTACCAACAATTCTGGCGTAATGACCAGTTGCAATATAATCAGCACCTAATCTTTTAGCTTCTTTTTTAAATAGATCAAATTTAATATATTTGTTACACATTAAATCGGGATTTGGCGTTCTTCCTTTTTTTAATTCATCTAAAAAATAAGTAAAAACATTATCCCAGTATTCTTTAACAAAATCAATTCTATGAAGTGGAATACCTAAATGATTACATACTGCTAGAGCATCATTATAATCCTGTTCTTGAGGACAAATATTATTGTTAAGATTAGGATTACCTTTAATATCATCATTTACTAGTGAATCCCAATTACGCATAAATAAACCAATTACTTCATAACCTTGTTTTTTTAATAGATATGCAGCGACAGAAGAATCTACTCCACCACTCATTCCAATTACAACTTTTTCCATAAACATCACGTATTTATTGTATCAAAAAATTACAATTATTAATAGTTAATCTTAAATTAAAATATTAATTATTGTGTTTCCATAATGATATAAAAATATATCATTTAATAATATTACAATTAGTGTTATGAAACATCTTAGCAAATAATTATTAAGGTTAGTAATTTTATAATTATTTTTTATAAAAATTCTTATATATTTATATGTTATATATAAAAGATATGATAATAATATTAAATGTAACAGTTTATTTGTTAATATAAAAACTATGGCATAATAGATACCTTTAATTTTTTTATAGTGAATGAATGATGCTAATAGAAAACCAATAGATGTTGTTTCATATAAATAATATATAATTAGGGGAATAAATCCAATTATAAAACATGATGATATAATTATTAAACTTAATATTAATAAATGAATTAATATTTGATTTTGATGAGTATCTTTAATGTTTGTTAAGCTGGAAGCTAGTGTTAGGTCAATATTTTGTTTAACATTTTGACTACAATTTAAATATAATATTATTCCTAAGATTAATCCAATAAATAAAAGTATAAAAAGAAACTTAAATCTGCTACGTATAATCTTCATATAATTAAATTTCATGTTTTCACCTAATTAATCATATTATTTTCTTTTAATTTTATGATAAGTTTTGTATAATTAATTTGAGGTGAATAAGTATTATGGCTTATAGAGCAAAAAAGAAAAGCGTTGGATCTAAAATATTAGTATGGATTTGTCTTCTAGCTATTGTTGCAAGTTCAGCAATAGGTATTATTTATTATATAATTGCTATGTAAAAAACTTAATAGAGATTATCTACTAAGTTTTTTATTTGAATTATTTATTATGTAATTTTCTAAATTGATGCCATTATCCATTGCTTTATTTATTAATTCCTCATATGATAATTTATCAATATCAAATGAATCCATTAATGCGGCTCCATACCCTAATGTAAAATAGACTGCTTCATAATAATCTTTTAAATCTTGTTTTAATTTATTAATATCTATTTCTACCATATTATCCTCAATTATTTATCAGTTTTTAAGATAGATAGGAAAGCTTCAGGTGGAACTTCAACAGATCCAACCATTTTCATTCTTTTTTTACCTTCTTTTTGCTTTTCTAATAATTTTCTTTTACGAGATATATCTCCACCATAACATTTAGCAAGTACATTTTTTCTCATTTGAGCAATATTTTCTCTAGCGATTACTTTTGAACCAATTGATGCTTGAATAGGTACTTCAAATAGTTGCCTTGGTATTAGTTCTTTTAGAGCTTTTGTAATTGCTAAGCCACGATGATATGCTGCATCTTTATGAACAATTACAGATAAAGCATCTACTACTTCTCCATTTATTAAAATATCCATTTTAACTAAATCACTTACTTTATATTCAGATAGTTCATAGTCAAAAGATGCATAGCCTTTAGTATAACTTTTTAATTTATCAAAGAAATCGTAAACAATTTCAGCAAGGGGTAATTCATATATTATATTAACTCTTTTTTCATCAATATATTCGGTCGTTTTATATATACCTCTTTTTTCTTGACACAATTCCATTATTGAGC
The DNA here is from genome assembly GCA_947522695.1 of uncultured Bacilli bacterium. Lineage (GTDB taxonomy): Bacteria > Bacillota_I > Bacilli_A > RF39 > UBA660 > CAG-533. Next base: position 16,246 of record CANNTX010000004.1, read on the forward strand.
CAATATATTCACTTGGAACAAATATACTTGCTTTAACAAAAGGTTCACTGATTGAGCTAATATTAACCTTATTTGGCATTTTTGATGGATTATCTACTTCAATTACATTTCCATTTGTTAATTCTACTTTATATATAACAGATGGCGATGTGGCGATTATGTCAATACCAAATTCTCTTTTAATTCTTTCTTCAATGATTTCCATATGTAGAAGCCCAAGAAAACCACATCTAAAACCAAAACCTAATGCTTCTGATGTTTCAACATCGAATGTAAGAGATGCATCATTTAATTTTAATTTTTCTAGGGCTTCTTTTAAATGATTATATTTATTTGGCTCAATTGGATAAATACCACTATAAACCATTGATTTAACTTTTTTATATCCCTCTAATGGTTTTAATGCTCTATCTCTTTTAGTAGTGATTGTATCTCCAACGCGAACAGATTCTACACTTTTAATTGCTCCTGCAACCCATCCTACATCTCCAGCTTTTAGTTCAGGTAATAATTTTTCACTTGGAGTATTTACACCAACTTCAGTAACAACATATTCTTCATTATTGTTCATCATTATAATTGTATCTCCAGTTTTAATTGATCCTGATTTAACACAAATGGATGCTACAACACCTTTATATTGGTCAAAATATGAATCGAATATTAGTGCTTTTGTTCCTTCTTTTAAATCTTGTGGTGGATTTATTCTGTCAATAACTGCATCTAATAATAATTTGACATTTTCGCCGGTTTTACCACTTACAGGAATTATTTCATCTTCTTTAAAACCAAGAACTTTAACTAATTCAGCAGTTACTTTTGGAACGTCTGCATTTGGCAAATCTATTTTATTTATTACTGGTATAATTGTTAAATTATGATTTAGAGCTAAGTAAAGGTTTGCAAGAGTTTGTGCTTCGATTCCTTGAGTTGCGTCTACAACAAGAATTGCACCATCACAAGCAGCTAAACTTCTAGATACTTCATAGGAAAAATCGACGTGTCCTGGTGTATCAATTAAATTAAATTCATACCCCTTATAGTTTAAATGTACTGTATTTAATTTAATTGTGATTCCTCTTTCTCTTTCAATATCCATTGAATCTAACATTTGCTCTTTTAGTTCTCTTTTGGATACTGCGCCAGTAAGTTCTAAAATTCGATCAGCTAATGTGCTTTTTCCATGATCTATATGTGCAATTATACAAAAATTACGGATGTTTTGCATGGTTACCACTTTCCTTTTAAATTCTATCTTTTAATACTTTTTCATGTAGATATATTTTGTATTCTTCTTTAGACATTTTATATAATAAATTTGTGATGCTTTTATTTATAATAAATTGATCTTTATATTTTTTAGCATACATAAATTTAATATTAATACTTTTTATATCATTATTATAAATATCAATAATGTTATCTATTTCATTATTAATTCCTTTATAATTGTTAATAATTATTAATTTAACAGCTTTTTTATTGGTATATTTCAAGTATTTCATTAACAATAAGTCTGTTTTTAATAAATTATCATTCTTTTTAAAATTGAAATCAATAAATAGTATTTTACTATTTGATTCTAGTATTACATAACTTCTAACATTATTTAATTTTTCATTAAAAAAGGGTAAAAGTACATATTCTTCATTGTCATTTAATAATTCATTTGCTAATTTACAAATATATTGTTTTCCTATTTCGTATTTCCATAGATAATGGAATGAATAAGGGTTTAGCATATTTATATTTTTCATAATTTTTTTGTCCTCCTATATATACATTACCCGTTTTAAATTTTTATAATTTTTATTATTCGATTACTGCTTTAATACGTCTAACACCTGCTGATGATGCTTCTTCTTTTGTTATTTTAAATTTTCCAATTTCACTTGTGTGCTCAACATGTGGTCCCATACAAATTTCTTTAGATACTACCTCACCTATAGTTCTATCACTTATTGTATAAACTGTAACTATATCTGGATATCTTTCGATAAACATAGCTTCAGCACCACTGTTTACAGCGTCTATTTTATTTTCTTCAGTTACTGTTACAATTAAATCTCTTTTAATCCATTCGTTGACTAAGTTTTCAACTTGATCTAATTCTTCTTTAGTAAGCTTACGATCAAATGAGAAGTCGAAACGCATTCTTTCATTTGTGATGTTTGAACCTTTTTGATGAACGTCTCCATTTAATACTTTTTTAAGGGCTGCATTAAGCAAATGGGTTGCAGTATGATATCTTGTTTCGATTTGAGAATCTCCTGCTAATCCACCTTTAAACATACCTTTAGAAGCAGTTCTTGATAATTCTTGATGTGCTTTAAATTTTTCTTTAAATCCTTCTATATCTACTTCTAAATTCTTTTCTTTGGCTAATTCTTCAGTTAGTTCAATTGGAAAACCAAATGTGTCATATAATTTAAAGGCTAAATCTTTATCAATTGTTTTAACATTTTGTGTTTCTTTTTCAAATACTTTTAAACCTTTTTCTAATGTTTTACTAAATTTAGACTTTTCTTTGGCTAGTTCAGTAATTATAAATTCTTTATTAGTAGATAATTCATCATAATATTTAGCATATTTTTCAATGATTAAATTGGCAATTTGTTCTTCCCAATTTGTGTTATTATCAATTCCTAGGTTTCTAGCACATCTTATTGCGCGTCTAATTAATCTTCTTAATATATAACCTCTATCAGTATTTGAAGGAACTATTTTCGCATTATCTCCTAAGATAAATGTTGCTGTTCTAATGTGATCGGCTATAATTCTAATATCTTTTTGATTGTCTTCATAATTTTTATTAGAAATTTGTTCAATTAACTTAATAACATCTATCCAAACTGATGATAAATAGTTGTCATTAACACCTTCTAGAATGGCTGCTACTCTTTCGACTCCCATACCCGTATCAACGTTCTTTTTAGGAAGTTCAGTAACGTTTCCGTTTTCATCTTTAAAATATTGCATGAACACATTATTCCAAATTTCAACCCATCTATTATCACTTGGATCAAAAAAGTCAGGTATTTTATCATTTGATCTAAAATAGAATATTTCGGTATCTGAACCACATGGGCCGCTTTCTCCCGCAATCCAAAAATTATCTTCTACACCTAAATATGCAATCTTTTTAGGATTAATTCCTAATTCAATCCATTTATTTGCAGATACAGTATCTTTAGGAATTTTATCATCTCCAACGAATACAGTTACTGCTATTCTTTCAACATCAATATTTAATACTTTAGTTAAAAATCCAAAACTATATTCAATTGATTCGTTTTTAAAGTAATCTCCTAATGACCAATTTCCTAACATTTCAAAAAATGTATGATGTGTTTCATCTCCAACAGAGTCTAAATCGTTTGTTCTAATACATTTTTGATAATCAGTTAGTCTTTTACCATATGGATGCTCTTTACCCATTAAATATGGAATTAATGGTTGCATTCCGGCTGTATTAAATAAAACACTAGCATCATTTTCAGGTACTACTGGCGCTGATGGAATTTGCTTATGTCCTTTACTTACAAAATAATTGATATATAAATCTTTTAAATTCATATTTTATGCACTCCTTTTAACTACGTTTATATTATCATACTTTTATATTTTATAAAAGAAAAAAGACAATTTCATTGGGAGTTTTATGTTTCTTTTCTTTTTAAAATATTAATATAATTTATATTATATATTATAAACATATGTTCGTCAATATTAATGCTTAAATTTTTTTCTATTTAATAAAAAAATAAATATTTATTTTGATCTAAATATTTATTTATATTCTTTAAGAATTTCCTCTATTTCATCTTTTGTTTTAAATCCAACAAAATGAGTAACCATCTTTTTATTTTTGTATATCTCAATTGTAGGAATACTCATTACTCCATGACTTTGAGCAAGTTCTCCGTGAGTATCAACATCAACTTTAATTATTTTATTTGGTAATTCTTCTAATTCCATACCTATCATTTTACAAGGTGAACACCAATTAGCAAAAAAATCTACAATTGTTAATTCATCTGTTAAAACATCTTCTAATTTTTGATTACTTAAATATTCTATCATTTTATTCCTCCTTCTCATTATTATTATCATTATTTTGACTATTATTTATAACATCTTTTATATTTTTAATTCCTAATTTTCCATTATTACTTAATTTTTCGGCGGATTCTTTAGAAATTATTTCATATTTTAATAATACTTCTAAGCATTTTTTATTAGCTTCTTCTTTGTCACTGCTATTTTGATATTCTAATGTTATATCATAAACATTTTTAATAGATAAATATGTTTTTTCTACTACATTTGATAAAAATGGTGTTTTAGATACTATTTGATTACCATATTTTGAATCTTGATATATTTTAGCTGTGCTTGCAAAGGTACTAAATAAAAAACATATAAAGAATGCGATTAAAAATCCTTGAAATAAACCAAAAATTAAACCTAATATTCTGCCTATTAAGCCTTCAGAAAAAATTCCTAATGTTAATTTGCCTACTAATCCGGTAATTTTAAAGATAATTTTTAAAATAATACTTAAGATTGTTAAGGTTATTAAAAAACTTATTCCCTCATACAACAAGATGTTATAAACACTTATGCCTTTATAGAATCCACCAAAATTATAAAATGGAAAATGCTCATATAAAAATACTGATATTGGATTCTTTAAGTAGAATGCTAATATTATTACTACTATTGTTCCAATAAAATTGATTAATGAACCAAGAAATCCTCTTTTATAGCCATATAAAGCACCTAGAATAATAATTATTAATATTAAATAGTCTAATATATTCATTTTTTACACTCCTAGATTAATTATATTATAATAACTTAAAAAAAGTAAAGAAATAATTAAAAAGTTATGGTATTATGAAGTTGGTGATGTTTATGACAATTGTATTTACTGTAAGTGATAATGTAAAAAATAGAATGATTAGTTTTTATGCTGATAAAAGAAGACAAAAAACTCCTCCTTATGCTATATTTCAAGCAGATGATGCGGATACGAACATAACTCTTTATAATTCTGGGAAAGTTGTTTTTCAAGGAAATAGTGCAGATATCGAGGCTCAAATTTGGAAGGATTTGGAAATGAGCTTAAATAATCGAAATATTGATAGTGAACTTAAAAAGAGTGAAGATAAGAAGAAAGATAAAGTAAAAGAAGAAGCTGATTTAAGATTTAGAAATGTTGCTACTATTGGTTCAGATGAAGTTGGAACTGGCGATTATTTTGGACCGATTGTTGTTTCGGCTTCATATGTAAGTAAGGAAAATATTAAGGAGGTAATGAATTTAGGAGTAAAAGATAGTAAGAAAATTACTGATGATATTATTCTTAAGATTGGACCTAAATTAATTAAGACTATTCCCCACTCTACTTATATTTTAGATAATCAAACTTATAATAAGTATCCTACTAATATGAATAAGATTAAAGCTATATTACATAATAAAGTTCTTGTTAATATGGTTAAAAACAATTATGATGATGTTAAATATGTGGTTGTTGATCAATTTTGCTTTCCTAAAAATTATTTTGAATATATTAAAGATGCTAAAGAAGTTTATAAAAATATTACTTTTACTACTAAAGCAGAAGACAAATGCTATGCAGTTGCTGTTTCTTCAATTATATGTAGATATGTATTTTTAATGGAAATGAAAAAGATTGAAGAAAAATATCAAATATTTATAAAAAAAGGTGCTGGACCAGAAGTTGATAAACAAGCTGCTATGATAGCAAAAAAATATGGAGTGGATGAACTTAGTAAAATCGCTAAATTAAACTTTAAAAATACAGAGAAAGTTAAAAATTTATTGGAAAATAAATAAAAGTTATTGTCAAAATTTACAATAACTTTTTTAATGAATACTTTTTGATATATTTGAATCGATTCTTTTTGAATTTAGTAATGTTAGTAAGATATAACTGTAAATATCTTCGCCGTTATTTGAATTATATCCTTTTGTAATTTCATTGATTTGTTTTAATATTTCCTCATGACTGTATTTTGACAATCTATTACGGTAATTATTGTTTCCATTTGTAATATGAGAACCATTATTCTGGGATATCAATGTTGCTAAAGCAATTTTAGAATGAGTAAATCCATATTTGTTGTAAGTAGCAATAAATGCCTCTTGAAGAAGATTATAAAGATTTTCTCTATTTTCTGCTATATTTGTTTTAAAATTTTCTACATAACCATTAATTTTATTATTTGTTATATATATTATCTCATTTGGTGAAAGGTATTTAATAAAATTATCCCTGAAATTATTATCTCTTGTAATGGCTTTTTTATTGCCATTAATATATGATTTTAAACAGTTTATGGTATCAACATCACTGTTATATTTTTTTAAAGCATATAATATATATTGGTCCAATAAATCTTTTTTATTAATATTATCTAATTCTGACCTATTATCTAAACTTTGAACACTTGCATCATAATATTTTGTTAATCGTTTAAATGTACTTTCATTTTGTGCCATTGCAATATGATTATAATAATCATTTAGATTTGTATATTCATTAAATGATATATTTATTAATTTAAATATTTCATAATAATTTGCCAGTATCTCACCTTCTGAATCGAATCTTTTTTTATTAGATATAAATTCTGTTTCGTGCATAAATTCTTCCAATCTTGTTTGATTTATAAATACATCATTATAGTAATTTTGAGCAAACAATTTAAAATTTTCGTAATTTACATTGTCATAATTTGAAACAGATTTATAATATTTTGTTATCAAAAATGCAATGGTGGAATTATAACTAAGATTTCTATCACTAGCAAGCCCGACTACACCATTTTTTATTAAAAAGGGATTTGTTTTACGAGCTTTACTAGATAAATAGGAGTTTGTGTTTATGAAATTAATTACTTTTTTAGCATCATTAATATTAGCCATTCTTAAAACTATTGCATCTGATCTTATAACATCCGATACTTTTGAATAAGTTTCAAATTTATTTTGATTAATAAAATCAAATATATGCATAACACATGATTCCATATCTTCTTTAGCAAATGTTACATATATTTTTACGTAATCTTCATAATTTCTACCATTAGAACTGTGAAACTGAAGAAAGCGTTTTTGCAATTCACTTTCGTAAACAATTAAATTAGTGTTTTTATAATGTTCCATCCAATTAGCAAACATATATTTAATACTTTTATTTTGCTTCTCTTCTTCATTTAGCCCATATGTCATTAAACCGTGATAAATTGTGTCTCTTAAAATTGGTAATCCAGGATTTTGTTTATATATTTTTGCATAATATTTTAAAAATTCGTCAATTTCTACTGGATTATTCATTTGGTTCTCCGCTAATTACACCGATATTTTGAGTGTTTTCAAGAATATAATTGTCTTTAATATCAATGTCTTCAGGATATTCACCATTTAATTTGACAACGATTTCAGTTTTTTTACCATCTAATTCAATTTCTTTTGTTTCCATTTTAACCATCCTTTTTAAACTATAACACTACTTATAAATGTTTTTAAAATATTATATTTATCTTTATCGGTTGATTTTAAATCTAAGTCTGCTTTTGCTAAATTAAGAATTATTTCTTTTAATTCTTGAACTGTATATTTGTTTGTACGACCTTTTGCTTTAATAAAAGGATAATCACTACTTACACTAAATAATTTCATTAAATAATCAGAAGATTTATTTGTAATCTTACAAGCATAAATATATCTGTATTGCATTGCAAGCAACGCTATAAAAGGAATTACTTCTTTTCTTGCTTCGATAAATTCATTTAGCAATACTGGTATTTCTTTAATTTTCTTTTCAACTATAGCATCACATAATTCGAAACTATCATCACTTGGAATAAAAGATCCATATGTGTTAATTGTTTCTATGGTAATGTTATTTGATATTATGTTTAATTTATTTATTTCACTTATAACTAAATCTAAATCATTTTGATTTTTATCTAATAAGTAATTTATATCGTTGTATCCCATTTTAATTTGATTTTCTTTGCAATAAGAATTTACTTTATTTATTATATCATTTGGTTTTAATCCTTTAATTTCAACGATATTAATTTTATCTTTTATATCTTTATATATTTTATTTCGTTTATCATAATTACTACATATTAATATTAATTTAACGTCTTTATTAGGATTTTCTAGATAATTTATTAATTTTCTAGCATCTTCGTTTAATTTGAAATTTTTAACTACTACACATTTAGAAGTATCAATTAGTGAATAATATGAACATTCTAATATAACATCATCTATTTTTAAATCATCGTAATTTAAGTTAATAATATTATCTTCTTTTGATATTATTTTATTAATTTCCTCTTCTAGCAAATAGTTAGAATATATGTTTAATATATAATTTTTCATTCAACAGTTCCTATTTTATTAAAAGGAAAGATTATTAAATTTGTTTTTCCTTTTATATTTTTAATATTTACTGGTCCTATTATACGACTGTCTTTTGATACTGTTCTGTTATCACCCATAACAAAATATTCATTTTCTCCTAAAACAACATTGTCGAAATCATTTGTTGTAGTTTTACTATAATTATCTTCAACAACTTTACCATTAATATATAATTTGTTATCTTTATACATAACTGATTCACCTGGTAAACCAATAACTCTTTTTATAATGTATTTGTTATTATTGTCTTGAACTACAACTATATCAAATCTATTGATTCCTTGTTTTAAACTTATTTTATTTAATATCATAAATTCTTTATCTTGTAAGGTTGGATACATACTTGTTCCATTTACTCTTATTGGTGAGAAAAAGAATAATCTTGTTATAATAATCGCTGTTAAAACAATTAAAAATACAATATTTTCTTTAAGCCATTTTGTTAGTTTTTCCATGATATTAATCGCCAACTTTCTATTACCATTAAATTATATCAAAAAGAAAAAGTTTAATAAACAATGATTATAAATATTTATTAAACTTTTTAAATTCTTCATTTGTTTCTAAGTCAGTATCAGCTAAATCTTTAAATAATGATTTTTGAGTTCTGTCTAATTTTTTAGGAATTAATACTTTTATTTTAATAATCATATCGCCTGTTTTACCACTACGTTCCTCATTAATACCTTTACCACGAAGTTTTAACTCTTCTCCATTTTGAACTCCAGCATCTATTTCTATTTTAGTTTTTCCATTAATTGTTGGAATTTCTTTAACACATCCTAATACGGCTTCAGTTATAGTCAAAGGTATTTCTAAAATGATGTTACGGCCATCTCTAACAAATAATGGATGATCTTTAACTACAAATTCGATGTATATGTCACCATTTGGTCCGCCATTTGTTCCGGCAGAACCTTTTCCAGACATACGCATTTGATCACCCGTTGCAACACCTGATGGTACTCTTAATGTGATTGTTTTTTCACCCTTACATCTTCCGGTACCACGACATGTTGAACATGTTTTAGCAAACTCTTCTCCAGTACCACGACAATTTGGACAAATTGTTTGAACACTTGTTACACCAAATAATGTTCTCTGCTGAGAAATAATACGTCCTTTACCGTTACATTTTGAACATGTATGAGGATTTAAACCTCCTTTGCCATTACAATCTTGGCACATTGTATTTAAACTTATTTTAAAGGATTTTTCACATCCAAATATGGCTTCTTCAAATGTTAGATTGATTCTTACTAGTGAATCTTCTCCTTTAGTAGCTGATGCTTTTCTTGATTTAGATGATCCACCACCAAAGAATGAACTAATAATGTCTTCTAAATCGTCTTGCCCAAAACCAAATCCCGAAAAATCTCCAAATCCACCTTGGAATCCACCAAAACCACCGAACCCTCCGGTACTACCTTGACCAGCATTATTTACAGCATCGGCACCATATTGGTCATATATTTTTCGCTTATTTTCATCAGATAAAACACTATAAGCTTCAGATATTTCTTTAAATTTTTCAGCAGCACCAGGCTCTTTATTTACATCAGGGTGGTATTGTTTAGCCATTTTTCTGAAAGCACTTTTAATTTCAGCATCAGTTGCGGTTTTGGATACACCTAATGTTTCATAATAATCCTTTTTAGCCATTTTTATTACCTCTTTCTTAATATTTTTTGATATTCTTTAACTGTTTCATCAAAGAAATTTATTGCATCTATTAGTACATCAGGTTTAGTTATATCTATACCTGCATATTTTAATTCTTCACTTGGGTAATTTGATCCACCACTTTTTAAAAACTTTTTATAATTTTCTAATGCATTTGGAACTTTATTATAAATGTCATTAGCAATTTTACATGCACAAGCAAGACCTATAACATATTTATAAACATAGAAATCATAATAGAAATGAGGGATTCTTTCCCATTCATACATTATTTCTTTATCTACTACAACATCTTTACCAAAATAAGTTTTATTTATTTCATAATATTTTTGACATAACAATTCATAAGTTAATGCTTCACCGTTACTTCTTAAGTCATGCATATTCATTTCAAATTCGGCAAACATGGTTTGACGGTATATTGTTGATTTAAATAGTTCCATTATTTGATTTAATATATATAATTTTTCATTATCATTTTTTGAGTTATTAAGTAGATATAATCTCAATAACATTTCGTTAACAGTTGAAGCTACTTCAGCTACAAATATTTTATAACTTGAATTATTATACGTGTTGTTATGACATGATAGATAAGTATGAACTGAATGACCTAGTTCGTGGGCGAGCGTTGATACATCATCTAATTTTCCTTCAAAATTAAGAAGAACATAAGGATAAGTATCATAAAAACCGCTTGAATAGGCTCCACTTCTTTTTCCAACATTGTTATATACATCGATCCATTTTTCATCAAAAGCTTTTTGTAGTATATTTAAATAATCATCGCCTAATGGTTTTAATGCTTTAAACACTAAATCTTTTGCTTCTTCAAATTTAAATTCACGATTATAATTTTGTTTTAAATCAACATATATATCATATAAATGCATTTTATCTAAGTTTAAGCATTCTTTCTTTAAATTATAATAATTATAAAGTGGTTCTAAATTATTTTTAACTGTGTTAATTACATTTCTATATACTTCTTTACTAATTGCATCATCGAATAAAGATGCTTCTAGGGATGATGAAAAATTTCTTATTTTGGCTAAATTTATTAATACATCTATATTTCCAGCAAACGTGCTTGCTAAGGTGTTTTTAAATTCAGCATATCTTTTATATAATAATTTAAATCCTTTTTTTCTGACATTTCTTGATGGAGATCTGGCAATCTTACTCCAATTACTTTCGGTGAATTCAATTATTTTACCATCTTCATCTTTTATATTACCAAATTTTAAATCACTATCAGTTAGAGCTTCAAATGCTTCAGCATTTTTGCCTAATACATCTGATAAAGTACTTAATATTTTTTCTTCTTTATCAGTTAATGTATGTTCTTTGTAACGATAGAAATCTTCTAAATTATGTTCATAATCTTTTAATTCATTATTTTCGGCAATTAATTTTTTGACATAACTCAAGTCTTTTTTCATCATTTCAGGTGCTACAAAAGATGTTTCTTCAGAATATGTTGTTAAAAGTTTTTGAATTTTTTGATAATATTCTTGATATGTTGGATTTGTAGTATCTTCATCGTGCTTTAGATTTGCATAATAATATAATTTATATAGTTTTCTCTCGATTCTTTCACTTGTTTTAAAATAATCATAAAGTGAATCAGCACTATCTAAAATATGACCTTTGAACTTATTAAGTTCACTAACAATATCTTTACATTTTTCTAGCTCATTTAAAAATTCTTCATCATTTTTAAATATTGCGGTTAAATCCCATTTATATTTATCATCTATTTCATTTCTTGTTTTTTGCTTTATCATAAATTACCCTTTTATTTATATTTTATTGTAATTAGTTAAAAGTTCTAGCAATAACTAGAACTTTTTGCTTTACTAATTAGTCTTTGTTTACAAATTCGGCTTCTTCAGCACCATCATTTTTATCTGATGAATTATTGTTTTTATTTGCTTCAGCTGTTTTAGCAGCTTCTTCATAAACCTTAGTCGCTAATGCCATTGCTTTGTCATTTAATGCTTTTGTTTTATCTTTTATTGCGTCAATATCTGTTCCTTCTAAAGCTTTCTTTAAGTCAGCAATTAAATCTTCTGTTTCTTTCTTTTCAGAATCAGTTAATTTTTCTCCTAAATCTTTAATAGCTTTTTCACAAGCAAATATTGTTTGATCAGCTTCATTACGAGTATCAGCTTCGGCTTTACGTTTTTCATCAGCTTCTTTATTAGCTTCAGCTTCTTTCATCATTTTATCAATTTCTTCATCAGTTAAATTTGTATTTGATGTAATAGTTATTGATTGTTCTTTATTAGTTCCTAAGTCTTTTGCTTTTACGTTAACTATTCCGTTGGCATCGATATCAAATGTTACTTCAATTTGAGGAACTCCTCTTGGTGCTGGTGGAATATTTAATAATTGGAATCTTCCAAGTGTTTTATTATCAGCAGCCATTGGTCTTTCACCTTGTAATACATGAATATCTACAGCTGGTTGATTATCTTGTGCTGTTGAGAAAACTTGTGATTTACTTGTTGGGATTGTTGTATTTCTAGGAATTAATACTGTCATTACATCGCCTAATGTTTCGATACCAAGTGATAATGGCGTAACATCTAATAATACTAAGTCATTAACTTCTCCAGTTAAAACTCCACCTTGAATAGCAGCACCCATAGCAACTACTTCATCAGGGTTAACACTCTTATTTGGCTCTTTTCCTAATTCTTTTTTAACTAATTCTTGAATGTAAGGAATACGAGTTGATCCACCAACTAAGATTACTTCGTCAATATCTGATGCTTTAAGATTTGCATCTTTTAAAGCTTTACGAACTGGTTCTAATGTTGAATCAAATAGGTCACGACATAGGTCTTCAAATTTAGCTTTTGTTAAGTTAATATCCATATGAACTGGACCACTTTCGGTTTGAGTAATAAATGGTAAATTGATATTTGTTGTAGACATTCCACTTAAGTCTTTCTTAGCTTTTTCGGCAGCATCTTTAATTCTTTGCATTGCCATTTTATCTTTAGATAGGTCAATTCCGTTTTCTTTCTTGAATTCAGATACTAAGTAATCCATAATGCATTTATCAAAATCATCTCCACCTAAATGGTTATTACCACTTGTTGATTTAACTTCAAATACACCATCACCTAGTTCAAGGATAGATACATCAAATGTGCCACCACCTAAATCGTAAACTAATACAGTTTCTTGTTTGTCTTGTTTATCAAGACCATATGCTAAACTTGCAGCAGTTGGTTCATTGATAATTCTTTCTACTTCTAAGCCTGCAATTTTACCAGCATTCTTTGTTGCTTGTCTTTGAGCATCGTTGAAGTATGCAGGAACTGTAATAACAGCTTTAGTTACTTTTTCTCCTAAATATGCTTCAGCATCAGCTTTTAATTTCATTAAAATTTTAGCACTAATTTCTTCTGGAGTGTATTTTTTACCATCCATTTCAACTTTATAATCAGTTCCCATATGTCTTTTAATTGAACTAATTGTATTTTCTGGGTTTGTTACTGCTTGTCTTTTAGCAGTAACGCCTACTAGGATTTCTCCTTTTTTACTAGCAACTACTGATGGAGTTGTTCTGTCGCCTTCAGGGTTAACAATAACTTTTGGTTCTCCACCTTCTAAAACAGCTACACAACTGTTTGTTGTTCCTAAATCTATACCTATAATTTTACTCATAATTAATCATTTCCTTTCTAATATTATCTTCTGTGAGCAGAATTAATTTTTTCATTTTTTATTTTATTTTTTAAATCATAATCATATTGTAAATCGTCTGATTTTGCTATTTCTTCAAAAATTGCATCATCTAATTCATAAACTTTTCTAATATTTTTTTGTTCTTCTGGGTTTAACTTAGAGAATGCTTTTGAAAATTTCTCATATATGTGATTATATTCCATATCATTTTCATCTAATGATCTCAATCTAACCATTAATTCTAAGCAATCTGCATAATCTTCACTATAATCACTTTGATCATCATTTATGATTTTATTAATTTCTTCTTCAATATTCATTGTGATACTCCTTTATATTTATTCATTAACTTTAACCATTGCTGGTCGAATTACTTTATCTTTATAGATGTATCCTTTTTGCAATACTTCTAATATTACATTTGAAGGCTTATTTTCATCTTTTTCAGTTAAAACGGCTTGATGATAATTTGGATCAAATTCAATTCCTGATGCCTCTATTTCTTTAACACCTAAATCAGTAAGCAGTTTAATTAAATTTGTATAAATCATTTTAAAACCTTCAAGATATTTTTTAACTTCATCGCTTGCTTCATCTGAAATTTCTGCTTTTAATGCTCTTTCAAAATTATCAATAGTTGGCAATAAATCTTCAATTAATTCTTCATTTGAATATTTATAAATATTTGCTATTTCATCTTCTTTTCTTCTTTTAAAGTTCATCATTTCAGCTTGAATTCTCATTGATTTTGCTTGTTCTTCAGATAATTTTGTTTTTAATTCTTCAATTTCTTTTTGTAGTTCATTATGTTTATTTTCGTGTTTAATATTTTTCTCTTTTGAATCTTCTTCAACTACATTTTTCTTTTTATGTTCTTTTTCCACTTGGATCACCTTTCTAAGTAACTTTTTAAGTAGTTAAGAAGTGTAACTACTTTATCGTATTCCATTCTTTTTGGTCCTATTATTGCAATAGTTCCTTCTTCTCCAGCAATATTATAACTTGTTTTAATAACAGTTACATTTGGATCAAATTCATTTTCTTCACCAATGTATATATTGATTCCTTCATCATCTGTTTCAATCTTTTTGACTAGCTCGATATTTTCAAGTTTACTAATCATTCCTTTAATTTTGTCGGGTTCATCATATTCTGGTTGTTTTAAAATATTAGTTTTGCCTTGAAACAATACATCGGAATTCTTTACGGTAAAATCTTCAAAAGCTTCTTTAAATAATCTCATAATTGCTTCGTGTTCTTTAATTTTTTTAGCAATTACAGGTTTTATTTCAAATTCTAATTTTTCATTAATGTTTGATAATCTAGTACCAAATAATTCTTTATTAATAAGTTCGCTTGTTTTAACTAATTCATTTATGCTTATATTGTTTGGGATAATGAATTGTTTATTTTCAACATGTCCAGAAGATGTAACAACTACGGCTACTATTTTATTTGTATCTAATGGGATAATACTTATTTGTTTTAAAGTATTATTTTCGCTTTCTTTACCTAAAATGACGGTTGTATAATTGGTAATATCGCTTATGATTTCCATACATTTTACGATACAATCACTTACTGGTAAATTCTTATTATTTAAAATAGTTTGTAATTTTAATACTTCTTCTCCAGTTAATTCTTTTGGCTTCATTAAATTGTCAACATAATATTTGTATCCTGCTTCTGAAGGAATACGTCCGCTTGATGTGTGAGTCTTTTCTAAATAACCTAAACTTTCTAAGAATGCCATATCATTACGAATTGTTGCGCTGGAACATTTAAGCTTTTTTACTAAACTTTTTGATCCAACAGGTCTAATTGTATTGATATATGTTTCGACAATCAATTTTAAAAGTTCATTTTGGCGATTATTCATTTAATCACTCCCTTTATTAGCACTCATTTTTTCTGAATGCTAATATCATTATAATATTATGCTTAGCACTTGTCAATATATGAGTGCTAAATTTGTCAAAATTTTTTATGTTTATTTTGAGTGAATTAAAAAAATCCTTATTTGAAGGATCTTTATACTTTTACAACTTATATCTTTTATTAAATTTTTCAATTTGAGACATTGTTGTTTTTTCAATATCATCAGTAAATTTACTTTCTACTGGAATTGCTGCTTTTGCTAATGATTTATAATTTTCAGTATTATTTATTGGGCCTACTGTATTATTATCTTTATAATAATTAAATTCTCCTAAAACTATCGGTTGATTTTCTAACATAATTTGTTTAACACAAACTTCACTTATAAAACCATTTTTAAATTTTATTGCCATATCTAAAATAGTAGGTACTGGTTGTAATATATTTGACAAGCTTGGAACACATATATCTAATGATTTACCATTATAACTTGTTCTAATACTATAATTGTGTGAGTGGCCATGCAATGTGATTCCTGCATCTCGTGTAAACTTAACACCGTTTTCTGTATGATGATATAGGTGAATCATATCATTTTTAATGTTTATAATACTATTATTATATCCCGGAATTATAACATCAGGACGATAATTAGATGTAATTAAGGATAAATCTAAACAAGAACTATTTAATATTGATAAATCATGATCTCCACCAACAGAGAATGTTAAAATTGAATCATCATGAGGATAATTTTCTAAAAAATATTTAACTTGCTCATAAGGATCTGATATTATTTGTGTTCCCTTGCTGAAGACTCCATCAAGTAAGTCACCACCACACATAATAATATGAATTCCGTTCTGCACGCAATAATTGAATGCTTTCTCAATTAGATCTTGACGACATCCACTGTTTCCGTAATGGAAATCTGATGAAGCTACAATTCTTATTTCGTTTTCGAATTTGTCGGTTATAATTGTTTCTTCTTGACTTTGTTTAGCATTATTTTTTAAACATGATATTCTTGAAATAGGTACATATTGGATCATACCATTTGAATAATATTTTCTTTGATATGATATACCTAAGTTCTTAAGTTCTAATAACTTTGCTGTTAATTCAGAAAAAGTAATATTTAACTGCTTACATATATCTGCATTTGAAACATTTTTATTTATTAAATCAATCAATACTTTGTAATTGTTTAAATCATAAATTGTATAAGTTGGAATTGAAGATATTTCTACTTCTTTAGGATCTTCTTTTATACTTTCTTGAACAATATTTTTACTTTCTTCTTCATTTTCTTTAACCATATCATATTCTTTTTCTTTTTCTGCTTCTAATAAAGTTCTAATTTTAGGAATTAATACTTTATAAAATTGATAACGATATTTATTATTACTCCATTCTTTTTTTGGACACGGATTATGTAAATCTTCTCCATATCTTATAACTAATAATATTTTATCATCAGTACTTAAATTTGATATAACCTTATCTATCATTTCTTCAGGATATTCTTTAAAATACTCGTAAATTGTCTGTGCTTTTCTTCCCATATAAATCCCCCTTTTGCTTATATGTGATATATTATAGCAAACATTTGTTATTAAGTCAATAGAAAAGCCTTACTTTTGGCTTTGTAAGACTTTATTTTAAACTATTTGTTATTTAATTTATCCATAATACTTTTAGTTTCTTCATCATCTATACGATTAAATAATAGTTCATTATTTACTATTTTAATGTCTCCAGTTATTTCTTTTTCTTGCCAGTTACTTTCTTTAGATATGTCTAACATATTAAGAATTTTATCGGAAGTTTCACTTAAGAACGGTCTAATTAAATTAGCTATATTTACAATCATATATGTGCAAGTATAAGTTATATCATTAAATTCTTCAATATTTTCTTTAACTTTGATCCATGGAGTATTTTCATCATAATATTTGTTTCCTAAAGAAATATAATCCATTACTTTTGATAATGCTGACTTTAATTCTCCTTTTTCAATTAGTTCTCCAACTTCTTTATAAGTGTTTAAAGTTGTTTCTTTTATTTTAGAATCAACTGTTCCTTCTGTGATAATACCTTCAAATTTTTTATTTATGAATGAGAAGTTACGATTAATAAAGTTTCCTAGTGTTCCAACTAAAAATTTATTATGAACAGTTATCATTTCTTCAATTGAACAACTTATATCTTTAACTTCAGGCCCGTTAAAAATAAAGTAGAATCTTAAAGTATCTTTATTAAATAATTCTAATAATTCATTAACTGAAATTAAATTTCCTTTACTTTTACTCATTTTTTCATTATTTAAATTAACATATGCTGATGAAATTATATAATCAGGTAGTCTATAATTATCCCCTATTGCTAGTTCAAGAGCTGGGAAAATAGTTGTATGGAATGGGATATTATCTTTGCCGTGTACCATATAAACTCTTAAATTTTGATTGTTATCTGATAATATTTCATCGGGATTTAATCCTCTTTCACGTAATACCTTATCTGCTGTACTTAAATAACCTAAAACAGCTTCAATCCATACATATATTCTTTTGTTTTCGTAGCCTTTTACTGGTACTTCAACACCCCAGTCAAGTTCTCTAGTTGTTGCTCTTTCTACTAAACCATCAATGTATTTTTGAGTTTCTCCAATAGCGTTTTTACGCCATTTATCTTTATTTTTATCTAATAGTTTTTGTAATTCTTCTTTAAATTCTGGCAATTTAAAATATAAATGTTTATTTATTTTAGTTGTTAGTGAACTACCACATGTTTTACAATGTTTATTTAATACTTGACTTGGATCTAATGATGCTAAACAATTATCACATTGATCACCAGTAGATTCTCCACCACAATTTGGACATGTTCCAACTATTTCACGATCTGATACAAATTTATTACATCTATCACAGTAATCTTGTTCAATTTCTTTTTCATAAATATATCCGTTATTAATCATTTTTAAAAATGCATTTTGAACGTATTTTTTATGGTAATCTGTCATTGTTGCAGTATATAAATCATAATTAAAGCCAATATTATTAAATGTTTTAACAAATTCTTCATGATAAAAAGTTGCTATGGCTTCTGGTGTAGTTCCTTCTTTTTTAGCTCTTTCAGTTATTGGAGTTCCATGACAATCAGAGCCGGATACATAAATAACGTTATCTCCACACATTCGGTAATACTTTGCTATAACATCTCCTGGCAAAAGGGCTGCTAAGTGTCCTACGTGTAAATAATAATTAGCATATGGCCATGCGCCACCTATTAAAATATCTCTTTTCATTTTCTCTAATCTCCTTTTAATAACTAAATATGTGAATTATAAGCATTGCTATAATTAAAATAAAAATTATAATGGCAGATATAATGTATATCCATCTTTGATACTTCTTCATAAAATCACAACTATATTCTATCAAATTGACTATAAAATGTAAAATGTTTATTATAAAACAAATGAATAATATTATTACAATAAAAAACTAAGATATTTCTATCTCAGCTTTTAATATTATTCATTATCGCTAGTTTCAGTAGTTTCTTCGTTATTTTCTGAAGCGTTTTCTTCTACTTCATTAACTTCGATATTTGGTTGTTCTTCATTATCTAAGAATTCTTCTTCTAATACCTCACTTGGTTCATCTGATAAAAATTCTTTTTCTAATGTTATATCTACATCAGCATATTGTCTTGCACCAGTACCAGCTGGAATTAATTTACCTAAAATTACGTTTTCTTTTAAGCCTCTTAATTCATCAACTTTTCCTTTAATAGCAGCATCTGTTAATACTCTTGTTGTTTCTTGGAATGATGCAGCTGATAAGAATGAATCAGTTTCTAAACTTGATTTTGTAATACCTAAGATAATTGGGTAACCTTTAGCAGGAACTTTACCTTCAAGAATAATTGGTTTATTCTTCTTAGCAAATTCTCTAATACTAACTGTTAAACCTGCTACCATATCAGTATCTCCAGCATCAGTTATTCTAATCTTATTAATCATTCTTGATGCAATAACTTCAACGTGTTTATCAGCAATATCAACACCTTGTGATTTATATACTTTTTGAATTTCTTTTAAGATATATTCTTGAGTAGTAATTGGATCGGTAACTGCAAGTAATTCTTTAGGTGCAATAATACCTTCAGTTAATCTATCACCAGCATTAACTTCTGATCCTACTTCTACTCTTAATTTAGCACCATAACTTGTTGTATGTTCTCTAGCTTCATTGTCATTCATAACAGTTATTTTCCATTTACCAGAAGCATCTTCAATTTTAGATACTTTACCTGTAATTTCGGCAATTGTTGCTTTTCCTTTTGGACGACGAGCTTCAAATACTTCTTCAACTCTTGGTAAACCTTGAGTGATATCTTCTTCTGAAGCAACGCCACCGGCATGGAATGTACGAAGTGTTAACTGTGTACCTGGCTCACCGATTGATTGAGCAGCCATAATACCTACAGCTTCACCTGTTTCAACTAAGTTTCCAGTTGCTAGGTTGTAACCATAACATTTTTGACAAATTCCGTGTTCACTCTTACAAGTTAATACGCTTCTGATTTCAACTTTCGTAATACCTGCTTTAACAATCTTGCTTGCAATACTTTCAGTAATTGCTTCACCTTTATCAACAATAACTTCTTTAGTTTCGGGATTGATAACTTTTTTAGCAGCATATCTACCAACAATTCTTTCAGCCATTGATTCAATAACTGATCCATCACTGTCGTTAATAAAGTCTGATACTACTAAGCCTGATGTACAACCACAATCTTCTTCTTTAATGATTATATCTTGACCAACATCTACAAGTCTTCTTGTTAAGTAACCTGAATCGGCTGTCTTAAGAGCTGTATCGGCTGATCCTTTACGAGCACCGTGAGTATTAACGAAGAATTCGTTAACTGAGTGTCCTTCATAAAGTGATGTTAAAATTGGGATTTCTACTGCATCACCATTTGGTTTAGCCATTAATCCACGCATACCTGCCATTTGGGTAAATTGGTTTAATGAACCACGGGCACCAGATGACATCATGATGAATATTGGGTTAGTCGGATTATTTGCAGCTATATCTTTTAATTCTGCTTCTACTTGACTTCTTACTTCATTCCATACAGCACATACTGAATTATGTCTTTCTAAATCAGTAATTAAACCTCTTTGGAATTGTTTATTTATTTTATTAACCTTTTCTTGACCAGCAGCAATATATTCTTGTTTATGTTGACTAGTCATGATATCCATAATACTGAATGTGATACCTGAAATTGTAGAATATTTAAATCCTAAATCTTTTAATCTATCTAGCATCATAGATGTTTCAGTTGTTTTATAACGTTTAAATATTTGAGCAATTATTTGTTGTAATGTCTTTTTAGCAAATGCTGGTGTTAAAGGCATAGCTTTAATTGCTTCAGGAATATTTGTACCCATTTCTAAGAAATACTTACTTGGAGTTAATCCTTCAATATTGTCTTTAGTTGGTTCATTGATGTATGGATAAGTATCTGGTAATATTTCATTAAATAATAATTTACCAGCTGTTGTAACTAAATATTTATCTTTAACATCATCGGCAAATATTTTATATTTAAATGATCTAACTGGAAGAGCGATTCTTGTATGTAAAGTGATTTCTCTTCTTTCATAAGCCATTAATGCTTCATTTGAGTTTTTATATACTTTACCTTCGTTTGGTTCGCCAGCATATTCTAATGTGATGTAATAGTTTCCTAATACCATATCTTGTGATGGAGTAACGATTGGTTTACCATCTGATGGCTTTAAGATGTTATTAGCACCTAACATTAAGATTCTTGCTTCAGCTTTTGCTTCTTCACTAATTGGTACATGAACTGCCATTTGGTCACCATCGAAATCGGCATTAAACGCAGCACATACTAATGGGTGTAATCTAATAGCTTTACCACCAACTAATTTTGGCTCGAATGCTTGAATACCAAGTCTATGTAATGTTGGAGCACGGTTAAGCATAACTGGATGTTCAGTAATTACATCTTCAACTACATCCCAAACACAGTCATCTTTATTATCTAT
>CANNTX010000005.1 GCA_947522695.1 uncultured Bacilli bacterium
AATTCTTCTCTTATTCTAGACATGTCAAAACCAATTTTTTCAATCTCTTTTATTTTGTTATCTATTTCAATTAATTTAGCTTTATAACTAATTGCTACATCTGTATTCATATTTTATTTTCCTCCTAATAATTTTTTCTTGGCGTTACTATCAAGTGTTTCTTTAGGAAGCTTAATTCCGTAATCTTCAAACAAATAACTATACTTAGAAGCTTCTTGGTTAAAGACATTTCTAAGTTCATCATTTTGTCCTATTAAAGTTAATAGTTCCTTAGTTTGTTCTAAAAATAATTTTTTATCATTTTTAAGATTTTCTTTTGCTTTCATACATCTTTTTAAATTCATAATTAGACGTAATTTACTTTCATGGTAATAATCATCTTCTAAAATACCCCATAAAATTATCGCTTCTATGACAATAGCACCAATGGTAAGCAAAATGGTGAGAAAAATACTATTAACGCTTACTTCAGCATTTTTGGATTCTAAGTCTATAATATTATATACAAGTTCATAATAATCTACATATTCTTGAACAATATCACTATTACCCTTTATATTAACAATCTCACTGCTATTAATAGGAACTGTAACATTTTTATTCCAATAATCTAAATACCCATTAATATCTTGATATTTTAAATAACTTAGATCATAAATGGTTTTTCTTCGATACCACATAGCATCTTCCTCTGTAATTCTATTTCTAGGAACTTTGCCTGAATTATAGTCATCAATATCATCACTACTTAACGTATCATATTTAACAACGTAGGCTGTTTTAGTTGTATCCTCATCAATAATTTCTCGTTCATCACTATGGGTATAAGTATTATCATAAGAATTGTATGTATCTTTACTAACATCATATGAATATTGTTTGAATACCTTTTTGCCTAGAAAATTAAATAAGCTAAAACTAGCTATTGGGATTGATAACGCTATGGCAACTGCAACAATTGATTTCATAAGTTCTTTAAATTCTAATTTAAATGTTCTAACACTATCTTCATATCTTTTTTCAGTATTAGAATAATCTTTATATTTTTCTTTAATATCTTTTTCAACTGACTCAATATTTTTAACCATGTTATTAGCAGGAACTGTTATAACATTTTTTAATCTATCTTTTTCATCTTTAAATACCATTAATTTAAGAAAATCATTATCTAATAGTGAACTATTACTGCCATTTCTTTTGATTTCATAGTATTTAGCTTCAATTTCGGGATATTTTTCAAAATTAATTTCATCGACTGTTGACTTTATTTTTCTTTCGATAAATGATTTGTCAATTTCACTAGCTTTGCAAAATTCTAGCAAAGTGCTTTTTCCAGTATAGTATATTTCAAAGCAAATAACTTTAAAAACACCTGTATAAAATGGCTCAACAATTTTCTTTTCTTCTTCATAATCAATCACTGATGAATTACCAAGACTTCTAAGTAATTTTTTAATTTCACCAACAATTTCACTTATTTTATCTTCTTTAATATAATTTTTATCTAAATATTCAGCATAATTATTAACTTTAATATATATTTCAAAAGAATCTAAACTAGAATCTAATTTTTCTAATCTTGCCATTGCATTAGAATAATCAGCAATTATAAATCCTTCAAAATTTTTATTTTTAGATATTTTAACTTTTGAATTAGTATCAGTAATAATTTTTTCTACTTCTTCTTTAAATGTCTTAACATTAAAACCTATTCTTTCAATTTCTTCTATTTTGTCTTCAACTTGTGTTAATTTAGCTTTGTAATTTAGTGCTACATCTGTGTTCATAAACACTCTCCTCTTTAAATTAAGGCTTATTCTAGCATATTTTCAAATAAATTGCAAACATATTTTTGGATTTTAATCCTACACAATAAAGAATTCTCATCATATTATTATATTAGGTGACTTATGTTAATTATTGATAATACAACTGTGGTAGTTTATTCTTATGATGAATTAAAATCTGCTTTAGAAGGAACTTATACTTATGTTTATTTAGGTAATAATATAACAATGACTAATGGAATTAAAATAAATAGGTTAACTAAAGAATTAATTATTAATGGTACTTATGAAGGTATAACATATATTTTAGAAGATAAAAAAAGTTTAAGTGCATCTGATACAATAACAATTTCTTCAAATATTACAACTAAAATAACTGTTTGTAATGTAAAATTTATAGGATATAACTACTATGGAATAATTTATATACCAGATTCAAATACTTATAAAAATACAACCATAGAATATAAAAATATAGTTTATACTGGTCCTCAGATGGCTTTTAATCCCTATGGATTAACTAGATTTATCGACTGTACAATAACCATTGATGATAATGCTTTAGTAACTGGTAATGAGGTTGCTGAATGTAATCGGATTGAAATTGGTGGAAATACAACTATAACTCACAACTCAAAAGGTAATTCAGCTTTTTGGTTTAGAAATAATACTCCTTACTTAAATATTTTAGAAAACGCAAATGTAAGTTTTAATAGTCCTAACCGTGAACTTTTTTATGGAGTTAATAATTTAGAATTAAATATTTTAAATAATGCTAGTTTTAATGTTACAACTCATAATGGAATGGCTTATGGAAATTTTGGTACTGGGGCGACTAACTTATATCCAAATTCTAGTTTAACAATTGAACAAACTACACAAAATGGATCATACTCTACTTGGTATAGTTATGGAAAGATAAATATTGATACTAATGCTTCTTTAAGAATAATAAATGATTTTCCTAATATAAGTACTTCTAATTATAATATTAATTTTTCAAGTAGTGGCTCATTAACACTTAATAATCCTAAAGAAGTTGTTCTTTATAATTCTAAGGCGAATATTATTTATACTACCAGTACTTTACCATTTAGTTTTACTTTTAATAGGTTAAATTTATTTACATCAAGTATTACGATAAATGAGGATATAACTAAAGATACTCTTCCTACTTATTCTTGGTATAAAAATAATGATTTAATAACTATTACTGGAACGTTTAATTCAACTACTTCAACTATTTTAACAAGCACATTAACTGAAGAAGATTTACAAACTTTACCTAGTTTAACTAATTTTGTTTTTGCTAATAAGAAGATTTTATCGATAGGTGATTTTGCTTTTAGGTCATCAGCTATTACTGATAAAAATGAGGTAATTAGTGGATTAACTTTACCTAATGCGAGTGTGCTTATTACAATTAATGATACATCTAGTGTTGTGCTAGCTGATGATACTGGTAAATTTACTTATAATTTAGATAGTTCTTTACCAATTGGAACATATATAATTTTTAACGTAAAAAAATATCAAGATTTGATTTACCACACTAAAACAGTTCAAATTGTTTATAATGGAGACCTAACTTTAGATAGTGCAACTAATATAGTATATTTTATGCTATCACCTATTTCTTTAAATCCAATTATATGTCCTAAAAAAGATGATGTAAAATTAGTTATTACAGATACTAGAATTAATAAAACATCATGGAATATTTATGCCTCTGTTACTAAAGATTTTAAAAGTTTAAAAGGAAATAATTTAGATGCTTCGATAATCTATGTAGATGATGATAATAACCAAATAAAATTAACCGAGATTCCACAAAAAATATATACTTATACTCCAAATGATGATGATTTACAAGTAACTATTACATTTATAAAAGATAGGCATCTTCTTTTATTATTAAATAGTAAAGTTATTAATAATAATACCTATCAAACAAGTATAATTTGGTCCATAGAAGCAAATTAAAACACTTTAGATCATTTATTCTAAAGTGTTTTTATATTCTAAAATAAGGTGTGCTACAATCTAGTTTATCTGTTTTTCTCATCTTTCCTACTGTAAATACATTATTAACATGTTTAGTTAATTCCTTACTTTCAAATGTACAAACACTATTTAATTCAAAATAAGAACTATGCCTTCTTGCTAACTTGAAACGTAATAGTAGTACTCCCAGTTGCTGTAATATCATCTAAAGTTATAGTAAGTTTACCAGTTGATTCTTCATAAGTATATTTACTAGTTTCAGCTTTTACCCCATTAATAGTTACCGATTCATTAACAAAACCAACTTTTGTAGTATCTAAAATATCAGTTATTACTGGAGTTGTATAACTTAAATCTGCTTTATTATTAATAACTATTGTATATGTTAATAATCCATCAGCCCAAACCATTTTATCAGCCGTTTTAGTAACAGTTAAACCATCAATCATTGAAACTACTACTGCTTCACTACTAATCTCAGTTGGTATATTATTATAGTTACCTAATACGGACACTGTATTACTTAAATCCATAAGACCTCCTATTTATCTTATGAACTATTTCTTTATAAAGCTTATTTTTTACGCCCTAGTTGGATTATTATCTATTTCAATATTTACTTTACTATTTAATCTATAAATATCATCTAAGTATTTTAAATGTTCTTTAACTAAATTATAATCTTTATATTTTAATATTATTTGAAATCTATAAACATTGTTTATTTTAAACATTGCAGCAGTTGTTGGCCCTAAAATTATAACATTAGTAAGTTTTTTATCTAAATAACTTTTAACTTTAGATATTTCTTTAGAAGCTTCATTATAATCTTTAGATGCAATTAAAATTTTAGTTATATAAAAATATGGCGGATATTTAAGAATTTTTCTTATATTCATTTCATAATTATAAAGAGATTCATAATCATTATTTTTAGCATATTCTATTATTTTATTATCACTATTAAAAGTTTGAATTACAGCATCTGATTTATCACTTGCTCTTCCAGCTCTGCCAATTGTTTGCGTAATAAGTTCAAAAGTATTTTCTCCACTTCTAAAATCAGGAATATTTAAAGAATCATCGGCATTAATTATGGCCGCTAATGTTACTTTGGGAAAATCAAATCCTTTACTAATCATTTGAGTACCAACAATTATGCTTACATCTTCGTTTTCTATTTTAGCTATAATTTCGTCTTGGCTACCTTTTTTACTGGTCGTATCAGCATCCATTCTAACTGTTTTAACATTATATCTTTTATTAATTTCTTCTTCTAACTTTTCAGTACCAAGTCCAAAATTAGTTAAAGATTTTTCCATGCAACTTGGGCAGGTATCGGGATTATTAATAGTATATCCACAATAATGGCATCTTAAATTATTACTTGTTTTATGATAAGTTAAAGATATTTCACAATGAGGACATTTAAATGTATAACCACAATTTTTACAATTAACAATAGTTGAAAAACCTCTTCGATTAAGCATTAATAATACTTGTTCATGATTAGATATTTTTTCTTTAATTTTTTGATCTAAATAATCACTTATAATCATATTTCTTTTTTTATATTCTTCTTGCATATCAACTATTTTAGTAGTAGGCATTACACTTTTCCCAATTCTTTTGGTTAAAGATAGTAAAGTATAAACTCCTTTTTTAGCCCTAGCCATTGTTTCAAGTGAAGGCGTTGCAGAACCAAGTACAACTGGACAGTTATGATATTTACTTCTTAAAAGAGCAATATCTCTAGCATGATATCTTGGATTACTATCTTGTTTATAGTTACTACTTTGTTCTTCATCTAATATTATTATTCCAATTTTTTCAAAAGGAACAAATATAGCACTTCTAGTTCCAACAACAATATGAACATCTCCATTTAAAATTTTATGATATTCATCATATTTTTCACCATCTGATAAAGCACTATGGAAAATAGCAACATCACTACCAAATCTTGAATAAAATCTTGAAACTATTTGATGAGTTAAACTAATTTCTGGAACAAGAAGTATTGCACATTTACCTGTTTTAACTACTTTTTCAATTAACTCCATGTATACCTCAGTTTTGCCTGATCCAGTTACCCCATGAAGTAAAAATATTTCGTTTTTATTAAAACTTTCCTCTACTTTATCTACGGCTTCTTTTTGTTCTAATGTTAGTTCTTTTTTCTTAAAACTATTATTATCAATATTTATACGATATTTATTAACTTTATTTATTTTAATAATACTTTCATTAACAAGTTTTTTTATTATATCTAAACTATATTCTTTTTTTAAGATTTTTTCGTTATTTAAAAGTCTGTTAAGTAATTCAATTTGTTTAGTACTTCTTTTATTATTTTCAATATAATTAATAGCAGTATCTTTATTTATTAATTCTAAATATTCATCATATTTTTGATAACTACTTTTAATTGTTTTTATTTTCATAGAAGATGGAAGCATTGCTTGATATGCTTGAATAAGAGAACAAAGGGTTAATTCTTTTAATGTTTTACCAAGATCTAATAACTCTTTATTTAAACAAAAGTATTCATCTGTAATACTTGCTATTTCTTTTAAATTATTGCTATTACAATTATTAGTTATTTCTAATACAAATCCATTAATTAAGGTATTTCTAAAAGGAACTTTTACTTTCATTCCAACTTTTAAGGTATCTTTTAAGTTATCAGGAATTATATAAGTAAATGTTTGATCTAAGGCTTTAGCACCATATTCAACTAAAATATTAGCATACATAATAAATACCTTCTTTCTAACTAATTAATATTATAGCAAATAAAAACATAAATAGTTTAAATAATTCTATCTATGTTTTAAATTTGAATTATTACCTAAAGAATATGTTTTAGGTTTTGATTCTTGATCTTTAGTTGGTTCATTAATTTTATCAAGTGTTTCTCCTATTTTTTCGTTTCCATATAATTCTTGGAATTTTAAAAATTTTTGTTTTTCTTCTTCTAAATAAGCAATCATTTCTTCAGGAGTCATTGTTTTATAATCAATTTTTTCTTCTGATTCGTCTTTAATATTTTCATTTTCTTCTCCACCAAAGAATATTTCATCATTTATATAATTTTTTCGTACATTTGGATATATTTTTTCAAAATTAAATATTATTATCCATGGGTACACCATATTAAATATAGGAATAATTGATATAAATAGTGTTTTTAGTATATTTTCAAGTATACTTTTAAAATTTTTATAAAATATTATTTGTGTTCCTGGTGCAAACCTATTTAACTCGTTTTTTATTCTTTTAAGAGTTATTGCCATAAATATTTCTTGAGTTACAGATGTAAAAATTGCAGATGCACCATAAATTATTAAAAGTATTTTTAATAATGACATAACTTTTCCTTCCTTTCATTGGCTTGTATTATAGCATATTTTCAAGTTGAATACAACTAAAAGTTCGCAATATAACATCTGATTTTCCGTTCCTTTTTAATTTTTCATTAATTTAATTCTTTATTTTTATCAATTTTCAATAAATTAAGGTATTTTGTAATTTTAACTATTGTGAAGTAATATTAATAAACATTTAAAAAATATTTTATGGCTAATTTATATAAAATCAAAATAGCAAATAAAAACATAAATAGTTTAAATAATTCTATTTATGTTTTATTTTTGAATTATTACCTAAAGAATATGTTTTAGGTTTTGATTCTTGGGCTTCAGGTTGATCATTAATTTTATCAAGTGTTTCCCCTATTTTTTCGTTTCCATATAGTTCTTGAAATTTTAAAAATTTTTGTTTTTCTTCTTCTAAATAAGCAATCATTTCTTCAGGAGTCATATTATAATAATTCATTTTTTCTTTGTCTTCAATACATGCTTCTTCACTAGTAAATATTAATTTTTGTTTTGGTTCTTCTATTTTAATAATCTCTCCATTTTCAATAGCTTCTTGTTTTGCTTCTTGATACATTGTTTCATAAGCAATAATAAAATAAAATGGTGCAATAATATTTGCGATTGGAATTAAACATTCTAGTACATCTCTAAAAAAAGATACCAATTTTTCTAAAAAAGTTTCTGATTCTTCAACAATAATTTTATATCCTTCTCTTTTTAATTTGTTATTCATTGCTTCATTAATCAATGCAGCAGTAAAATATGTTGAAAATGTTGCTATTAACTCAATAATTAAAAGTATTTTTAATAATGACATAACTTTTCCTTCCTTTCATTGGCTTGTATTATAGCATATTTTTTGAATAAACACAATTGTATGTTCGCAATCATATATTTTTTTCGTTATTTTTTACTAATTAATTTAATTCTTTATTTTCGCCAATTTTTAATAAATTAAGGTATTGTGTATTTTTAATTATTATGAAGTAAAAGTAATAAACAGTTAGAAAATATTTTACAGATAATTTATATAAAATCAAAATAGCAAATAAAAACATAAATAGTTTAAATAATTCTATCAATAATTAAAGCTATAAGTTTTAACTTTTATTTTTGCCAATTATTTCCACTAGATATATACAAACAATTGTTTTAATATATTCTCGTAAGGAGAAATGTTTAATGAATAATAATTTATATTCAAATAGAAATATTATTGCAATCGATTTAAAAAGTTTTTTTGCTTCTTGTGAATGTATCCAAAGAGGTCTTGATCCATTTACTACTCCTCTGGTTGTTTGTGATCCAACTAGAAATGGCGCTATTACTTTAGCGGTTACACCTTTTTTAAAAAATTTAGGTGTTCCATCTAGAGGAAGAGCCTACGATTTACCTAAAAACATTAAAATATTTAAAGCACCACCTCGTATGAGCTTATATATTCAAAAAAGTCGTGAAGTTTTAAGCATTTATTTAGAGTACGTTGCTAAAGAAGATATTCATGTTTACTCAATTGATGAAGTCTTTTTAGATGTTACTGATTATCTTCATATGTATAATATGACTGATTATGAACTTGCTCAAACTATTATAAATGACATAAAGAAAAAAACCGGTCTTACAACAACTGCTGGAATTGGCCCAAATATACTACTTGCTAAAATTTCGATGGATATTGAAGCTAAACACGTTCGAAATAACATTGCTAAATGGACTTATGATGATGTTAAAACTAAATTATGGTCTATCACTCCTCTATCAAAAATGTGGAGCATTGGTCCCCGTATGGAACGTAATTTAAATAAGTTAGGTCTTTATACAGTAGGAGATATTGCCAAATATGATAAAAATAAATTAAAAGATAAATATGGTATTATTGGTCTTGAACTATGGGAGCATGCTAATGGGATTGATAACGCTAGAATAAGTGATTTTAATAATTATATTCCAAAAGAAAATTCAATTAGTCATAGTCAAATTTTATTTAAAGATTATAATCAAAATAACATAATTCTTATTATAAGAGAAATGGTAAGTGTTTTAGTTAAAAGGTTAAGAACGGCTCATAAACAAACTTCTTCAATTGGTTTAGGAATTGGCTACTCTAAGGAAACTGGTGGTGGTTTTTATCACGTAACTAAGTTAGATACTAGTACTTTTAAAGAAGATGAAATAGCCGATATCTGTTTAAATATGTTCGATAAATATTATGAAGAATATATGCCAATTAGAAAAGTTTCAATTTCTTTTGGAAGATTATCTGACGACGTAGGAATCCAGCTTAATATATTTGAATCATTCGAAGAAGAAAAAATAATTAAAAATGGTGATATTGTTATAGATAAGCTTAATAACAAATATGGAACTAATATGATTTTAAAAGCATCTAGCTTACTTGAAGATTCTACTATTAGAATGCGTAATGGGAAGATAGGAGGTCACAATGCCTAATCGAAACGCGATTAAATGGGCTCCGTTTAATTCAGTTATTAATGGTAATTATATAATGAATACGATAGTTAAAGAAAAATCTAGAATAATTAAACCTATTTTATCAGAAGAACAAATAAATGAGTTTGAAAATTTAATTAAAGAATCATTAATTAATAAAATACCTTTAAATTTTACTATTTACGATAATGGATATACTAAAAATATAAAAGGAACCGTTACTAAAATAGACAGTTCCTTAAATAAAATATTTTTAAATTATAATAACTATATCTTCTTTTGTGAAATAATGGATATTAAAATATTAGATTATTTTTTATCGTAATCATCTAAAAATGAATGATTTACTCCATCTTTATGCCAAGAAAGTACACAATTCATATTAACATTATCCATTGCTTTAAAGATATTAGCATCAATACTTGGATTAATTTTACGTAAATTTTTAATTAGTTCTTTCATTTCTTTACGTTTACTTGTTCCATCATTTATTAAGGAACAACCTTCTGTAAAACGACATGCACAATTTATAAAAGTTAATTCGTTAAAGTTTTTCCAAGCAATAATTGATGCTTCCTTAACTAAATATAATGGTCTAATTAAATCTATTCCTTCATAATTATCAGAATGCAATTTAGGCATCATTGTTTTAATTTCAGCTCCATAAAACATTGATAAAAGGGTTGTTTCAATAACATCATCAAAGTGATGACCTAGCGCAATTTTGTTGCATCCTAACTCCTTAGCATGATTGTATAAATATCCTCTACGCATCCTTGCACATAAATAGCAAGGACTTTTTGAATCCACATTAGCAACTACATCAAAAATATCACTTTCAAACATCTCTAATGGAATATTTAATATTTTAGCGTTATCTAATATAAAATTACGATTGTATTCATTATAACCAGGATTCATAACAACATAATGAGCATTAAATTTAACGTTGCCATGTCTTTGTAATTCTTGAATACACTTAGCAAGTAAAAATGAGTCTTTTCCACCACTAATACAAACCATGACATTATCATTTTCTTCAATTAATTTATAATCAGAAACGGCTTTAACAAATTTCGACCATATCTCTTTTCGATATGTTGTTATAATGCTTCTTTCTATTTCTTTATACTTCTCCATTTTTAACCTCTTCATATACTTTATTAAATATATTTATAAATTTATCTATTTCTTCTTTGGTTGTTAAATAAGATAAACTAATTCTAATTGATGAACTAGCTCTTCCTTTATCTTTAGTTAGTGCATACACTAGTTTTGAAGGTGTCATTATTGGACAACAACTAGTTTTGCTTGAAACCATTACTCCATTTTGATTTAATTTATCAACAAAAAGAACTGATTTTACTTTCTTAACACTGATATTAATTGTATAAGGCAAGCTATTTGCAGTACTATTAATAATTACATCTTTATTTTGTTTTAATAAGTTAATTAAATAATCATGAAGTTCCTTAACATATTTATATCTTTCATCTAAATTTTTATATGCTTTTTCAATTGCAACCTCCGTACTCGCAATTAAATTAGTATTAGGAGTCCCACTACGATAAACAGTTGTTGATTTACCACCTAATATTTGAGGTTTTAACTCGATATTTTTTCTTTTTACTAAAATAGATATTCCCATTAAACCATAAAATTTATGGGGAGCAATAGTTACTAAATCAGCATTTTGAATATCTATATTAATTTTACCAATTGCTTGGGATGCATCAGTATGGAAAACAATATGATCATAATTTTTTAAAAACTTACCAATTTCTTCAATAGGTTGTTTTATTCCAAGTTCTGAGTCAACTGAAGTTACTGATACTAAAATTGTTGTAGGTCTAATCATACTCTTTAAAACATCTATGTCAACTATTCCATCTTTGTTAACTGGAATTATTTCTACATCAAAACCTTCTTCTTGCAAACGTAAACAAGAACTCATTACTGAATTATGTTCAAGACTACTAACTAAAATATGATTTCCAAAATTTTTATATCGATAAGATGCACCTAATATCGCCAGATTATTACTTTCAGTAGCACCACTTGTATAAATTATTTCATCTAGATTAACCTTTAAAATATTGGCAATTTTTATATTAGCATCATCAATAACTTTTTTAGCCATTTTTCCCATATCATGATTAGAGTTTGGATTGCCATAATACTTATTTGTAACATTTACATAGCAATCTAAGACGTCTTTATCAACCGGTGTTGCCGAAGCATAATCTAAATATATCATAGGCCCTCCTTAAATATTTATCTAATTTATTATAGAAAAAAAACAATTAATAGTAAATATAAAATTTAATTTGATAATAAAACATGTATAAAATATATTTAAATGGTTATAATAATATTGTCAGAACATAAAATTATAGTTCTGATAATATTACATTAAATAATTAATGTAATAAAATGTGGCTACAATAATTATAGCCACATTTTTAAATATAACAAAAAAAGAAGCATAGGGCTTCTTTAACAAATTAATTTAAAGCGTCTTTTAATTTGTTTCCAGCTTTAAATGTTGGAGCAACTTTAGCAGGAATTTTAATTTTTTCTTTAGTTAAAGGATTAATTCCTTCTCTAGCAGCTCTTTCTTTAGCAGCAAATGTTCCGAATCCAACTAATGAAACTTTGCCACCTTTCTTTAATGCTTCAGTAATACCAGCAAGTGTTGCATCTAATGCTCTTAGAGCTTCAGCTTTACTCATATTTGCTTCAGTAGCAATAAATTCTACTAATTCTTGTTTAGTCATTTTGACTTCCTCCTATTTTAATAATTTTATAAGGCAAATTACCCTACAAATAAAATTTACCAAAACTGGGGACAAAATGCAATAAAAAAGGGCTATTTTTTGAAAAAATATACGATTTTACTTAACAAAATTATCAAATTATCTAAATATTAATCTCTTTTAAATTCTTTTGGTTCATTGTTAGATATATCTTTAATCAATTTACCCATTTTTTTATACTTTTCTATTCCTTCTTCAGTGAAAAAATTACTTTTTCTTAAATTAAACCAGCAATAATTATCTATTAACTTTGATATAAAGTCCCTTGATTTTTCAATATGTATAAATGTTAAAGCAGGCCATGAAGGTATTAGTTCTTTTGGTAAATCAACTTTGTAATTACCTAAGTATATAAATTTATCTAAATCTTTTTTGGTAATATTTAGTTCAAATATATAAGAGTATAAATAGTTAAATTCGTCCGGATAAAATATTGTTTTTCGGTTTTTCTCGGCATCATCATATGTTTCAAGTCCAATATATGGATAAAATCTTCTTTCCCATAAGATAAGTTCTTTTTTTATATACTCTGAATTATTTATAGTATTAAAATCTATATAATCGATAGAATCTATTATTTTGGCTCTAAACAATTTTTTAGAGGTGGTATTATCATATTTTTCACTAAAATCTTCTGTTTTTATAAAAAGAAAATATTTTCCATCAAATTCTTTATTATAATTTTCAATCTTAATAGCAAGCGTATCGCCTTCGTTTAATTTTATCATTTTAGACTCCTTTAATTATCTAATATAAATATATCATATTTTTTGTGTTTAAAAAAATAAAAAAGACAACACTTTTAAATGTTATCTTTATAAAACTATTGCTATTAAGTTATTTGATCCTTTATTAACAATCTTAGTAACTGTGTTAGATAATTTGTATCTAGTAGCTTCTGGCATCATTGATAATTTAGCTTCTATTCCCTCTTTAACAATGACATCTAAACTTCGACCAAATATTTCACTTTTCCAAATACTTGATGGATCTTTTTCATAATCCTTCATAATATAGTTTATTAATTCTTTACTTTGCATTTCAGTTCCAATAATAGGCTCGAATGTGCTTTCTACATCAACTTTCATTAAGTGGATTGAACTTGCTAGGGCTTTTAACTTAACACCATATTTAGAGCCTTGCTTAATAATTTCTGGAGTAGATAGTTTCATATCTGATAAGCTTGGATAAACAATACCATATCCTGTTGCTTTAGCCATTTTTAAAGCATCTTTAACACTTGATATTTCATCTTTACCACTTGAGTAATCCATAAATATTTTAAGTAAATTACCTTTGGTTAATGATATTCCACCAAGAAGTTCTTTTAAGGTTTCATTATACAATTCATTTGATGAATCTAAATTTAAGGTTACAACACCATTAGA
Source organism: uncultured Bacilli bacterium (assembly GCA_947522695.1). GTDB lineage: Bacteria > Bacillota_I > Bacilli_A > RF39 > UBA660 > CAG-533. Next base: position 13,827 of record CANNTX010000005.1, read on the forward strand.
TGTGTTGACATTAGAAATATATGCTTTAGATATATACTTACTATCTTTATAATAATTAATTATATTTTCAGCATCTTTAAGTTTACTTATTCCATCCATACTTTCTCTTAATTTAGTTAAATATTCCTCTTTAATTGGATGATTATTTGCTAAACTATGAACCCATGATGGAATATTTATTTCTATATCTAAAATTGGGAACTCATAAAGAGCTGTTTTTAAAATTTCATACATATCTAATTCTGTCATTTTATCTACATTGACAGGAAGAACAGGAACATCGTAATTATCAGTTAAACTTTTAGCTAAATTTCTAGTTTCTTCTTTTTCAGGATGAGTTGTATTTAAAACAACAATAAATGGTTTATTAATCATTTTAAGTTCAGTTATAACTTTTTCTTCTGTACTGGTTATTTCTCCTCTAGTAAACTCACCAAATGAGCCATCTGTTGTCATAACGATTCCAATGGTAGCATGATCTTTTATGACTTTTTCAGTTCCAATCTCAGCAGCTTCCATAAAAGGAATTTCTTCGTCATACCAAGGTGTTTTAACCATTCGAGGATTTCCTAATTCATCCTCATATCCATTTGCGCTTTTAATTACATAGCCAACACAATCAATAAGTTTAACATTAGTTTTAAACTCATCTATTTTAATATTTGCTCCTGATGATGGAATAAACTTAGGTTCCATGGTCATAATAGTTTTACCGGGAGCCGATTGTGGCGCTTCATCTATGCATCTTTTCTTTAAATCTTCATCTTCAATATTGGGTACAATAAAATTCTCTATCACTTTCTTAATAAATGTAGATTTACCTGTTCTAACTGCTCCAACAACGCCTAAATATATTTCTCCATTTCCCCAAGTTGAGATGCTACTTATTATCTCTTTTTTTTCCATACCATTTTCCTTTCATTTAAAATGTATGAAAGTAGTAAATATTTATGCAAAAAAAGACTAAGTTTAATAAAAACTTAGTAAATTTTAAAATATTGACTTAATTATTATTAACAATATTAATTACTAATGGTGATAAAATAATTAATAAAATTAATGGAATAAATATAAATACACTAACTAAACTTATTTTTATAGGCATCTTATTTATTTTGGCTTTAGTATCTAATAAGATTTTATCTGATAAGTAAGATAATTGATTACTTAATGATTCAACTATATTACTTCCATAAATATTTGATTCTATTAAATTTAAAATAATATTATTTACAGTATCAGAAGGAATTCGGTATTTTAAATCATCTAAGGCTTCATTTAAACTTTTTCCTAAAGAGACATCATCTAACACTTTAATAAATTCGTTTGATAGATCACTATTGATATTGTTACTTGTTAATTCAATTGCTTTAGCTAGATTATTACCAGATTCAATGTTTAAACTAAGAATTTGAAAATAAAACAATGATTCTTTTTCTAGTTTTCTTGCTCTTTTAGCTAATCTATAATCAAAAAATAAATATTCAATTAATATAAAATATAGATATGAAATTATTAATGATACTATAAAATTAGTTTTTAATAATATAAGTATTAGAAAAATAAATAGAGTAATTATTAAGTTAATTAATAATAATTCAATAACATTATAATTTTTTGATAAACCAAATAGTTTATTTTTTTTATTTATTCTTTCTATATGCTCTTTTGTATAAATTTTATCTACTAAATTATTCATAATCAATCCTCAATATTCTTTTTATAATTAATATATAACTTATATATAATATAATTATAAGCAAAATTATTAAATAACCAAATGGGGTTGTAAGTAATGGTGCAAAGTAATCAGGACTAATTAATAGTAGTATACCTGTTAATAAAATTGGCATAGTAAGTAAACAATAATAAACTAATTTTGATGATGCAGTCATACTATTTAATTCATCTTTTAATCTTTTGTTGTTAGTAAATGAATTTTCAATATTAGTAAAAACTCCAACTAAATTTCCACCAGTTAAATTAAGTAATGATAATGTGCTAGTTATATACTTAATATCCTCTATTTTAGCACGTTCATAGAATCTATCAAAAACATCTTTTAAATCTAACCCATATTCTAAGTCATAACTTATTTTAGAAAATTCTTCTTTAATTGGACCTGATAAATCTTTAACAACCATATCAACTGCTTGAGTAATGTTATATCCTGATTTAAAGGCATTATTCATTATAACTACTGCTTTTAATAAATCTTGTTCAATATGCTTAGTACGTTTTTTATAAGCGATATTTAGAATAATATTATAAGCGTAATAACTTAAAAACATTATTAAAATTAAAAACATAAAATTTAAATTATTTTCAAATAAACTATATAGTATATAAATAATTCCACTTCCAATAGAAATACAAAATTTAGTAGCTATAATTGATAAACCGTTGTAATCTTTATAAGAATATTTATTAAATTTTTTTGCTTTATTTTTAAAATATACTGATTTTTCTAGTACTTTAATTATACTTTGCTTAATGTTTAAGTATAACTTTAAGAGGCTATCGCCTAAACTAGTTGTGTTATTATTATTTTTTATAGTATATTTATTTATTTTGTTACTTAATTTTAAAGTTCTATTTAATCTAATTGTATAATAAATAATCCATATTAAACATAAAATAAATATAAATTTAATCAGTATATTTAATAACATATTATTATTTCCTTTCTATTTAAATATTAAATCTAAATCATCAATTCCCCTTGATTTTAATATTTTATAAACAGATGGCCTCTTTTTACATTTGATAAATTCACCATTTTCTTCACCGTTTTTAGTTAAACCATTTTGTTTATATTCAAATATTGTATTTAATTTAATTGTATCATTTTCAAAACCAACTACTTCCGATATATTGGTTATTTTTCTTTTGCCATCATGTAATCTTTCGATGTTTATGACAATGTCTATGGCGTTTTCAATATATTGTCTTATTGCTCTTATAGGAATTTCAATGCCACTCATTAAAACCATTGTTTCTAATCTATTTAATGCATCTGAGCAACCATTGGCATGCAACGTGGTTAATGAACCATCGTGGCCAGTATTCATCGCTTGTAGCATATCAAAAGCTTCTTTACCACGACATTCTCCAACGATTATACGATCTGGTCTCATTCTTAAGGCATTTATAACAAGATCTCTTATTGTTACTATTTTATTATTGTTATAATTCATTGTTCTTGTTTCTAAGCTTATAACGTGTTCTTGTTCTAATTTTAATTCAGCAGCATCTTCAATGGTAATAATACGTTCATCATTGCCAATAAATGAGCTAAGTACATTTAAAAGTGTTGTTTTACCACTACCAGTTCCACCACATACAATTATATTTAATTTGCCTCTAACAGCACCTTCTAAGAAAATGGCCATTTCATTAGTTAAACTACCTACTCTTAAAAAGTCGTCTATTTTAGTCATATTTCTTTTAAATTTACGAATTGTTATAACAGGTCCATTAACTGATAATGGAGGTATAACGGCATTAATTCTTGAACCATCTTTTAATCTTGAATCAACCATTGGACTAGAAGAATCAATAGTTCGACCTTGAGGTCCAATTAATCTTTGAATTGTTCTAATAATATGATCATCATTTATAAATGAAACACTGGTATCTTTAACTATTTTACCATCTATTTCAACATATATATCTTTTGGTCCATTTACCATTATTTCACTGATATTGTCATCCTTTAATAGTTCACTTAATGGACCGTTACCACTAATTTCATCTTCTATTAAATTATAAATATGATTTCTTTCAACGTTGGTTAAATCATACCCTTCTAAACATTTATCAATTTCATCATCAATAAATTCATTTAAATTAACACCTTCAGGAATTTCAGTGTCTACTAATCTTTCAATAATTATTTTTCTTAATTTATCTAATAGTTTCTTATCAGGAAAGGCATCATAATCTGTTAGAACACTATTTTCTATTTCTTTATCTTTATTAAAATTAAAAGATTTTAATAATGAACTACTCATCTTTATTACCTCCTATAATCTCACTTGCAATTAAATTAAATATTTTTTCATCTTTAAATTTTGAATATTTATAAGTTATAAGTTCTCCATTAACAACTAATTCATCTAGGTTATTTACGTGAAAACTAGAACTAATTACATAATCAACATTATGGCCTATAATATTTTTAATATCATAATTACTGAAATAATCTTTATTAGGTATAAAACTATTATTAAGTATTATTTTGTATTTATCTAAATTGTTTTCTATAAATAAATTTACTAGATTTTTAATGTTCTTGAGTGAAACACAATCGTTTGTAGTTAATAGGTAAACTATATCGCTTTTATCCAAACTATAGACACTTATCTCATTAAGTATACTTGGGGTATCTATTAATACAACATCATAATTATATACACTTTTTTCAAGTAAGATATCTATATATTTAACATCTATTCTGCTTGCATATCTAGGATCTTTTGGACTTGCTACAAATGAGATGTTTTCATCATATTTAGTAATATATTTATCTAAATCATTATATTTATTGTTTATATAATCTTCGACAAAATTAAATATAGTTTTGTTTGCTTCTCTATTTAGAGATATAGCAATTGCTCCATTTGTTAAATCTAAATCAACAATTAAAACTTTTTTATTTAATTTAGAAAGTGTTCCGGCAAGTGATAAAAGAGTTGTTGTTTTACCAACTCCACCTTTTCCACCATAGAAACATACAATTTTACCTCTAGCCATATTAAATGTCCCCTTTATTATCTTCTATAATTATACCATTATTTGAATTAATAACAACATAATTTATACTAACTGTATAATTTTTTAAATTAACTATTTTGCCGAATGTGCTTTTTATCTTATAACTGTTTTGAATGTATATTTTATCATTTTCTTTTTTATACTTAAAATTATCTACTTTATAACCATTTTGCTTATATAAATCAATTATTTTATCTTTTTCAAGAGTACTATTTAGAATAGTTTTAGTAACATTTTCATATTTATTTTGGCTATTAATTATATAAGCATAATCATAGAGAAAACTAAAAACAATAAATATTACGGGAATAATTATTATAAATATAACTAAACTTTGACCTTTATTGTTCATTTAATATTACCCTTTCACACTTTATAACATATGGATCACCTAAAACAAGTGATAAACCAGGGGTTATTGTTTTATAATCTTCAGTTATTTGTAAATAAGTATAATTATCTTTTATTTGATAAGTAAATTTGTTGTTGGTAATTTGATTTATTTCATCTATTTTATTTTCTTTATAAAGAATGGTTACATTATTCATGTTTGATTCTAATTTATTTTTATATGAAAAAATTGTCATAAAATCTACTAGTAGCATTATTATGAATATGATTACTGGAAGTATTATTATAAATTCAACTAGAGCTTGACCTTTCTTATTCATTTTACCAACCCTTATCATAATTAAATTATAAGATATTTTTTAAAGTTTTACAATTAAAAATGAAATAAAAAAAATATGCTAATTAAAGCATATTTTAGTATAAATATTAACGTGCCCAGCTACTCGGAACTGTTCCGGATGTAGCACAAGATGAATTATAACAACAATAAGTAAAACTCGCATCATCCCAAGTTGCTTTTCTCCATGTTACTTGTGATGAACCATCTTCACATCTTTTTACTATTTTACAAATTCTTACATGGGCATAGGTTAGTGTTTCACCTGTATCTCTGCAAACATATGTACCAACATAAATTCTATCTGATGAGAAGTATCCACAATCTTTACTTTCTTCATAACATGAACAATCTTTTAACTTACATGTTTTGGAAGTTACTTCTGTGCAACTATGACTTGGATATTTACTGTCAACATAGTTATTAATAATATTACCAGTTCCACATGTTTTCGAACATGATGTGGATTGTAATGTTTTAGAAGAACACCATTCATACCATTGAGCATAAAGTGTTATATCTTCGACTATTTCACTACTTGCATTATATTCTTTTCCATTTCCATCTTTTAATCCTTCAAATTTATGAGTTGTTCCTCTTGTAAATGAACTCCATATTACAATATCACTTATTTTTTTATTAAAATCTACATTATTAAATGTTAAATCATTTGTAGAATTATTATATTTTCCACCATTAAGCATTACTTTTACAGTTAAACTTATTTTATAATTTTGACTCTTATATGTATATTCTTCAAATCCATTTTTTACAAAGAAATATATATCAACTTTATTTTTACCACTTATATTTTTATCTATTTCATTTAAATTTATTTTTAATGAAGTATCTTGACTATTTTTTGCTTCACTCCAATTACTACAATCACTTATTTTTCCTGTTGTGTTTATACAGTATTTTAATTCCATATCCGTTTTTTTACTACTATCACTTACGTTATAAGTTATTGTTGGATTATATACAGCATTTTTATCTTTTGTAACTTCAAACTTATTTATTATTGGTTTACTTGGTTTTACTGTTATTGTTCTTTCCACACTTCTTTTATTTACATCACTATCATCTAGTGTTTTATTATCTTCTTTAGTATAGTCATATCTTATTTTATATGTTCCTATTTTTTCACTTGTTAAGTTTGTACACTCTTCGCCAGTTTCCATATATGCTTTAATAGTTTGGTTTGAAATTAAATCCTTAACTTTTTGGCCATCTAGATTTATTAATTGTAAACTTCTTGTATTTAAACCTACATAGCATAAATCTTCTGTTGTATCTCCATACATTACACTATAATTTAAAGTATATAAATATGCTTCTGTTTCGGTATTGTTATATGGATACGTTACTATTAATTCATGATCACTATCATAAGATATCTGTATCTTTTCATCTTTACCTACTTTTTCATCCGTATTTGGATTTACTAATGTATCATTAACATAACCATTATCTATTAAATCACCTATTGTTATTATCTTAAATGAATTATCATTTAAATCATTTATAATATCTACCGTATTATTAACAAACAACATTGCTGATGATTTCACTTTTTCCACATATTCATTATAATGTTTTTCATTATTATCTTTAAATACTCTATTTAAAGAAATAGCTATTACTGATCCTAATAACGCCAGTAATCCAATTGAAACTAATATTTCAACTAAAGTAAAACCTTTTCTATTTTTCATATATTCTTGCTCCTTATCTTATAACAAAATTATATCATTTAAACTTTTTATTTCAAGTAAACAAATATATTTTTAAACAAAAAAACGATATAATTTTATTTTTTTATATCGTCTATTTTAATACTTCTAGTATGTTTTATTGCTTCCCATTTATTATATTTTTTTACAAATACGGAAATATTTATTGGTATCCAGCTTAATACGAATATTGAAAACAATATAATGCTTGCTGTCATTCCTTTTAAATCTTTTTTCTTATATAATAACGCAAATATTTCGATTGCAATTCCCATTGCTAGTACAACAGCAAAGAACACTATGTTGGTTGCAAAGAAATATGAAAATATATCATGTAATTCAATACCAACTATTTTAAATATTACAAGCATTACTAAATTGATAAATGAGATAACTTGCATTAGTGGTCCTAAATATACTAATGACATATCTAAACATGCAAGATTTTTAGTTTTAAGATATTTTTTAAATAATTTAAAACTATAAATATTCATACATTGAATAATTCCAGCACTCCATCTTTTTCTTTGTTTCCATGAAGCACCAAAATCAATTGGATATTCATCATATGTAATTGCATCTTCTACAAATGCGATTCTTTCACCTTTTAAGGCACATTGACCGGTAAATTCGACATCTTCGGTTAAGGTATATGTTTCAAAACCATCTCTATCAATTATGTCTTTACTAACCATGAAACCGGTTCCATTAATAGAACCTGATGCATCAAATGACATCCTTGATCTATTAAAGAAAATATTTTGAAATAAATAAAATATTGTGTAACTACCACTAATCCAGTTATCTTTTGGATTCTTAGAATCTCTATATCCTTCAGCAACTTTGTATCCTGAATTCAAACAATCATTCATATGCTTTAAAAAATCCTTATGAACTAAATTATCAGCATCAAAAATAACATAGGCATCTATTTCTTTATTATCTTTTAATTTGTTAAATGCAAATTTTAAAACATCACCTTTTGTTTTTGTTTTAACATTACATTCTAGTACTGTTGCTCCACTATCTAAAGCAACTTTACTTGTATTATCAGTACAATTGTTAGGAACTATAAATATTCCATAACGATCTTTTGGATAATCTAATTCCTTTAAACTTTCAACAAGATTACCAATTACTTGTGATTCATTTCTTGCAGCTACAATAATTGCAAAGAAATTCTTCTTTTTGCTTTTTTTAAATTTAACTTTACTTTTCATAATAATTCCTAAGAAACCACTTACAGCAAAATAAGTTCCGTAAAGCAAAGTTATGTAAAATAACATATAATATATTATTTTTACGAATGTTATCATACTTCTTCTCACACCTTATTCATTATATAATTAATACATTTAATTTGTAATATATAATCACTACATTAACTTGTATCTCTTTTATTATATCACGTATATTTGTTATTAAAAGCATTTTTTGTTAATTTATGTAAAGTTGAGTTATCTACTTCTTCTTGAACGCATACTATTTTCCATTGCTTGTTCTTTTAATATTATACGTTTTTTTATTTCTTGAACTAGTAATCTAATGTTTCTCATATAATAATTTAATTCATTTTTTGTAAAATAATCTGCATATAAATTAAATATCATATTACTTAAATTATTTAGTTCTGAAAGCAATAAAGCTCCATCTTCAGCAGAAGAATCATCATCTAAAAAGATAATTATTTTACTAGCCAACTTAGAAAAATCAAAATTAATATTAGATTTAATAAATATTTTAATTATTCTTTCATCTACAATAGATACTTCCACATTATTTAAAATTAATGGATAACTAAAGAAATCAAATGATTCTTTAAATTTATATTTTTTCTTATTTTTATATAATTTATACATAATTTAATCCCCCATTAAATCATTTCTTTTTTCCCTTGTTACTCTTATTTTCTCATTTTGACGATACTCATCTATTTTTTGATGATTGCCAGAAAGTAAAATGCTTGGAACTTTCATTCCTCTATATTCTTCTGGTTTGGTATATGTTGGATAATCTAGTAAATTATCATTAAAGCTTTCACTTTCTAAGCTTTCTTTATTAATTACTCCACTAATTAATCTCACAATAGAGTCTGTTATCATCATGGCAGGTAATTCCCCACCTGTTAAGACAAAATCACCAATACTGATTATTTCATCGGCTAAGAGTTTTATTCTTTCATCAAAGCCTTCGTAATGACCACAAATTATTATTAAATGTTTTTTAGTACTTAGTTCTTTAGCTTTTGCTTGTTTGTATGTTATGCCAGTTGGATCCATAATAATTATATATGAATCTTCGGTTCTAATGGCATCTATAGCTTCATAAATTGGCTCACATCTTAAAACCATTCCTGCTCCTCCACCATAAGGAGTATCATCAACCATTTTATTATTTAAAGGTGAGTAATCACGAAAATTTATTATTTCTATCTCTACTTTTTTATCATTAATTGCTCTTTTGATAATAGATTCAGTTAGAAAACCATCAAACATATTAGGAAACAAACTTAATATACTTATTTTCATAATATTAACCCACTTACATCTTTAACATAAATTTTTTTATTTAATTTGTCTATTTTGTCATAAAAACCTTTAAGCGGAATATAAAATTTATCATTTACCTTAATTAAAGGATTAATTTTATTATCATCATAGTCAGTTACTACACCTATTTCCTCATTATTAGATATTACTTTATAATCAATTAATTCGCTTATTAAATATTCTTCATCTAATAAATTTAAATCTTCTTTAGCAAAATACACGTCGTTACCAATTAAATATTCAATATCATTGATGTCTTTGATATTATCAAGTTCTACTAAATAATTATTTTTATGAAAACGAACACCGGTTATTTCATAGCTTCTATCTTTAATTATAAGATGGTTATGAACTTTAAATACTCTATCTGGCATTTCAAACTTAGACACTATTTTAAGTTCACCTTTAATTCCGAATGTATTAACTATTTTACCTATATAAATTTTATCCAACTTAATCACCTACTTGTTATTCCAATGTAATTATCTATTATTAATGAATCAAACATATTATTATAAGTTTTTAAACTATTTTTATTATTGACGTAATAGCCAATAACGATATTTTCTTCTCTTAATTTATTTAATTTTATTTTATCATAATATTCAATATTATAACTCTTAAAATCTGATTTGATAAAATAGAATCCTAGATTAAAGCCTTTATGTTTGGTTATAACTTCTCCTACAATATAATTTTCACGATATTTATTTAACCACATTATTATTTTGATATCAGTTGATAATAGAGCAAATTTACCAGAATAATTATCCAATAAATTAAATAATTCTTCATTTTTAGTATGTATTTTTAAACTTAAAATAATGGGAACATCTTTGGTTAGTTCTAAAGCTTCTGATAATTTAGGAATATGGTAAAAAGACAAATATGATATTTCATCATAAGTCATATCTTTAATGTTATCTTTTTGATTTTGAATTCTGGTTAAACAATCATTTTCACAAATAATTAATTCTTTATCTTTGGTTTCACATACGGTTAAATAGATAGCTTTATTTTTACGGATTGCTACTTTTATTGCCTCTAAAGTATTTTCATAAACATTTTTATTATCATAAATTCCTTTATAAACAAAGTAACGAGATTTTAAAAACGATAGATCTTTCATCTTTTACCACCAAGTTCATACATTAGGATGCTAGCAGATACTCCAGCATTAAGACTTTCACATAATGGATTCATGGCAAGTTTTAAATTTTGATCGGCAAGAGCTTTAACACTATCCTTTACTCCATTTGCTTCTGAACCAATTATTATGGCATGCTTATTGTTTTCTTTTTGAGGACTAACTCCAGTAACTACATCTGTTGAATATATTTTATAACTATTATTTTTTAATATATAAATATATTTTTCAATATCATCTATTATTATGTTTATGTTAAATAGCATTCCTTCACTTGATCTTATAACTTTTCCGTTATATACATCAACACACTCTTTTGATAAAATAATTGTTTGATAATTAAACGCAACTGCTGAACGAATTATTGTTCCTAGATTTCCGGGATCTTTGATATCATCTAACATGACTACATTGCCTACTATTTCGTTATTATTTTCAATTTTACAAACTGCTAGTTCTTTTGGACTACTTGTTTGATCTGATAGTTTTTTCATAACTTTTTCGGATACGTAAGTAGCATCAAACCCATAAGTATTTGGTGTGCCTTCAAGCAAGAATAATTCTAAAACTATGTTCTTTTTTAATGCTTCTTCAACTAAATGTTTTCCTACAGCGAGAAACTTGTTATTAATTTTACGGTATTTTTTATCATGTAATTTAGCTATTTCTTTTACTCTTTCATTATTTACTGATTCAATCATTTATTATTTAACTCCTTTCTTGCTTGTTTGTAATAGGGATAATATTTAGCTACTTCATTCCAAAATGCGGGTGAATGATCCATATGTTTAAAGTGACATAGTTCATGAACAATTACATAATCTATTAAATTAACATCTTTAGTAATTAGTTCGGTATTTAAAGTTACAGTCATGCTACTTTTATTACATACTCCCCATCTAGTTTTCATTTTACGAACTTTTAATGTGAACTTTGGTAGATTATCAAACATATTCATTATTCGCTCTAATCTAACTTTAAAAACATCATAACATAGACTATAAATATAATTTATAGCGTCTTCTTCACTTTTAGCATAAATATAATTATTATCTATAAATGTTTTATCGTTTTCTATTAGTGATAATTCATCACCTAAATACATTATTTTATTAGGTTTTAATTTATTTGCTTTAAGTTTATTATTAGCCTTAATTATAAAGGCTTTATTATCATTTATTATTTTTAATATTTCTTTATTAGTTGTATAAAAGTTAGCTGATACCTCTATTTTATTTTCTTCTTTTACTCTTAAGTATAAGTTTTTAATTCTTTTACGATTAACAATTATTTCGAATTCTTCATTATCAATTATAATTTTATTATTCATCATCGCCACTACGATTAGTAAATTTAAAAATTATAGGGGTGCCAGTAAAATCAAAGTTTTCTCTAATTTGATTTTCTAAATATCTTTCATAACTAAAATGCACTAAATTTTTATTGTTAACGGAAAATTCAAATTTAGGTGGCTTTGTTCCTGTTTGATGAACAAAGTATATTTTTAAACGTTTTCCTTTATATGAAGGTGGTTCATGAATTAGAACTGCTTCTCTTATTACATCATTTAAAACACTGGTTTTAACACTTCTAGTTAAGCCTTCATATGCTTTAATTACTTCTGGCATTAATGTATGAATTCTTGATTTTGTTTTACTTGATAAGAATACAATAGGTGCATATGGAGCAAATTGGAAATTGTTTCTAATTAATTTTGTCCATGTTTTAATAGCTTCATCTTTATTATCTATTAAATCCCATTTATTTACACATATTACAAGTGCTTTACCTGCATCAATAGCGTATGAAGCAATATGTTTATCATGTTCAATTATTCCTTCTTCGGCGTTTAAAACAAGAACACAGACATCTGATCTTTCAATTGCTTTAAGACTTCTAAGTAAACTATATTTTTCAATATTTTCATAAATCTTTCCTTTTTTGCGCATACCAGCTGTATCAATAACAATGTAGTCATTTTTTTCATATGTAAAACGAGAATCAATAGCATCGCGAGTAGTTCCAGCAACGTTTGAGACTATTGAACGTTCTTCATTTAATAAGGCATTTACTAAACTACTTTTACCAACGTTTGGTCTACCAATAAGAGAAAATTTTAAAGTAGCATCATCTTCTTCAGTTGTATAGGGGTTAAAGTCCTTAGTAATTGCATTTAATAACTCTTTAATTCCTTTGTTATGTTCAGCTGATACGGGATAGTAAGCATCAAATCCAAGTTCATAATAATTATAAACATTGTTATTCATATGTTTTTCATCTAATTTATTTACAGCAACTATTACTTCTTTATTACTCTTTTTAAGAAGACTAGATATTAATAAATCATTGCTTGTTAAATCTTCTTTACCATCTATTACAAATACGATTAAATCTGATTCATCAATAGCAAGTTCGGCTTGCATTTTAATATTTTCATTAAATGTTGCTTTTTCTAAATCAATTCCACCGGTATCTATTAAATTAAAACTTTTATCTTCATAGTTAACTATTCCATAGATACGATCTCTAGTAACACCGGCTTGATCATCAATTATAGATTTTTTTTCATTTATTAATCTATTAAATAATGAACTCTTTCCGGTATTTGGTCTTCCAATTAAGGATACTGTTTTTCGCATAATTAATCACTTCTTTTTCTAATCCATATATTATCATAAAATAGGCAAAATAAAAAGTAAGTTTTGTTTGCTTACTTAGAATTTAATTAAAATGTTTTTGATGTTCTTCGTATAATTTTTGAGTTATAAATGAACTATTTGCATACTGATTCACAATATCTTGTAAACACTCATTTATAAACATTGATATTATTATCAATCTCGTATTATTTTTAGGAATAATATTTGCATGATTTGTAAAAATTTGTGATTCTTCTTGAATAATATGGGAATAAATATTATTAAAATCATTTCTAGATTCTAATTGTGCCATGCTCAAAATACGATTATAAAAATCAGTTATTTTATTAAACAATTCAGTAAAATCTATAGCATAATGATTAGAAATTTCATTTAATTGTTCTTCTATAAATCGTTTTCTTAAATTAAGATATCTTGATAATTCATTTATGTTTTCAATATTTATTTTGGAATAGTCTATATGCATAACTTACGCCCCTCTCAATTAATTGTTTCTTATTATAACATAATTAAGATTAATTGCAACCATTTGTTTAATAATATATTTTTATGAAATTTCGTTTGCTTTACGTTGACTATATCATACTCTATTTGTTATAGTATTACTCAGGAACATTTAGTTGTTATGGTGATTACCTTTTTTCAAACTATAATGAAAGAAGGCGATAATATGAGCAAGAAAGATTGTTTAATTTTTATCTTACTTATAATTATAATATTGTTAATTGTAGTTATTTTATCTAAATAACTATTAAAAACAAAAAATCACCTCAACAGGGAGTTTTGGTGATTTCTACCTAAATAAGGTAATCATCTAACTATCCAAATAGATGTTCCTTTTTTATTTTATGTAAGTCTTACTTACATATTCATATTATCAAATTTTATATATTTGTGCAAGTACATTAAATACGATTATTCGTAAATTTTATATTGACTTTATTTTTTCGAAACTATATATTATTTATAGGAACAACTAATTAGTTGGGTGATTGCCTTACTTCATAACGAAGGGAGGCAGATAATTATGAACAAAAGAGATATATTAATTTTCTTTTTATTAATCTTTATCCTTCTTTTAATTATTCTATTATATATAGTATTAATATAAAGAAAATCACCTAACTCAGCAATGAATTAGGTGAGTACAAAATATCGGTAATCACCCAACATGCGAAATTGGATGTTCCTTTTTTTATTTTATGTAAGTCTTCCTTACATATTCATATTATCAAATTTTATATATTTGTGCAAGTATCTAATAACGACAATTCGTAACAAGAATTTTAAAAAAACAGTTAGGCAACACTAACTATTTTAATTTGATAACTTCCAGTAGGAGATGAAATTTCTACAGTATCTCCTTCACTTTTATTAATAATTGCTTTACCAATAGGTGATTCGTTAGAAATCTTATTTTCAAATGGATCCGCTTCCATTCTTCCTACAATATGATAAACTTCTTCTTCGTCATCATCAACATATTTAATTGTAACTGTTGAACCAACGTCAACTATATGAGAATTTTTCTTTTCAATAATAGTTGCATTAGCAAGCATAAATTCAAGTTCTTTGATTCTTCCTTCAACTTCTGCTTGTTCATTTCTTGCAGCATCATAGTCGGCATTTTCAGATAAGTCTCCTTGACTTCTAGCATCTTTAATTGCTTCTATAACCTTTGGTCTTCTTATATTTTTTAATTCATTTAATTCTTCTTCAAGTTCTAAATAACCTTGACTTGTTAATAATATATCTTTCTTTGACATTAATATCAAATCTCCTTCAAAATTTACAATAACAAGAATATACTACAAAATAGACTCTTTGTCAATTGTTTTTAATCTCATGATATCGTCCTTACATAGAGGAATGTCTGTTTTAAATTTAACAATCATTTGAGCATGATTTGCTTCTTCTATTAAATTCATATCCTCATCATAAATATCTTCTATAGTATACTCAGTTTCTTCAAAATTAGGACTAATAAATTCAACTATAGTACCTTTTTTAAAATAATTTCTTTGTTCTAAGGTAATTAGTCCATTATCATTACTTAATACTACTCCTAAAAAATCTTGATTAGATACTTCTCTATTGCCATTATAGTATTGATCTTTATAATTAGGTAATCCTTTAAAAAATTGGGGATTACTTTCTCTATTGGCACATCTATTTAATACCTTAAGGTAATAATTAATTGTTTTATCATTTATACGATTATTTATAACATCATCTATAATTTTGCGATAACTAGATAAAACAGTGGCAATATAGTAAATACTACGCATTCTTCCTTCTATTTTAAATGAATTAACACCAGCATCTATCATATCTTTAATGTATATAGCCATATTTAAATCTTTAGGACACATTTGAAAGTTATTCCCTAATTCATTACCATTTATATCACCAATTGCAAAATTCCAACGACATACTTGAGCACAGCCTCCACGATTAGCATCTCTATTGGTTGCATAATTACTCATAATGCATCTGCCACTAATTGAAGTACACATGGCACCATGGATAAATGCTTCTAAGTCTAAACCAGTATATTCTTTTATTTCTTTTATATCTTCTTCACTAGCTTCTCTTGCTAAAACTACTCTGCTAGCTCCTAACTCTTTATAGAAAAGAGCGGTTTCTTTATTTAAAGTACTAGCTTGAGTTGAAACATGAAGTTCCATTTTTAGATTCAATTCTTTCCATAAACTCATTATATAAATATCACTTACAATAATAGCATCTACATTTACACTATCTAAAAATAATAGATAATCTTTTAATCCATCTATATTTTCATCATGTAAAACGATATTTACTGTAACGTATACTTTTTTATTTAAACTATGAGCATAATTAGTAGCTTCTTTTATTTCTTCGTTAGTAAAGTTTATGGCATTAGCTCTTAATGAATAATTTTTACCGCCTATATAAACTGCATCAGCACCATATCTTAAAGCAAACTTTAATCTTTCAAAATCACCAGCTGGGCTTAATAACTCTATCATTTTAAATCACTCACTTTATATACAGTTTTATTTTCATAGAACTTATTATCATAATCTATTGCTTTACCATTTAAAATGGCAATAACATCTTTAAAAGTTAATCCATTAGGATCGATATAATACATAAAAATTTTATCATCATTAATATGTTCTAACTCAGGTATTAAATTAAAATATTTATTATAGAATAAAACTGTTCCGTATTCATTTTCTTTAGCTAAAAATTCTACAGCGTCATTTTTTAAAATGGCAACATTTGTGTATTTGGTTTTAAAAGTATCACTATAAAATTTTAATAATGTTCTTCTTGAATACATAGCCATATTAAGTCCTAAAATAGGTAATATTACTTTTTTATTAACGTTATCTAAAACTGTTTTTAATTCATTTTTTTCTAATTCATTAGCAAGCATGCAAGATATAATGTTATCCTTGGATAGCCAGTAATTGATTGAATGATAATTAACTGCAAAATGGGCTTGATTCCAAATTAAATTTATATTAGTGTCTTTAAGCATTTGATATATAGCAATATCTTCATAAATTATTCCATTTACAAAACTTAATTTAGGAATAATTAATTTAAAGTTATTACAATCTTTATTATCTAGAACTCTATTAACAAGTAGATAAACATTTATATTATATTTTTCTTTAATACTTTTTATCTCATCTAAATTAAATGTATTATAACCTATACTATAACATGATAAAGGAAAAAGAAAGTTTGTTATACCTTCTTTATAATAATCTTTAATTTCTAATAAATTATTTATTCTTATTAATAGTTTATTTTTCATTATTCTTTTTAAAGCTTACTGATAAGCCATCTCCAATATCATAAAATTTAGTAACATAATCTTTATTGTTATTTAAAAATTCAATATAATTTTCTATTTTAGTAACTATTCCTCTAACATTTTTACTTTTAATAGATGCTTTATCTTTAACTAAACCATGAAATTTTAAGTTATCAGTAATTATTACTCCACCTGGATTTAAATAATTACAAAATCTTTCAAAGTATTTGATATATCCACCTTTAGCAGCATCAATAAAGATTAAATCATATTTACGTCCTGTTAAACTTACTTCTAATGCATCATTATATACTATTTCAATTCTTTTATCTAAACCACAAGCATTAACATTTTTAACTGCTTCACGATATCTTTTCTCGTCTTTTTCAATAGTTGTAATTTCTACTGTATCGGTTGCATTAGCCATAAGTATTGCTGAATAACCTATTGCGGTACCTATTTCTAAAACTGTTTTAACATTATTAAGTTTAATATATTTCATAATAAATTTAATAGAATCAAGTTCAATAATAGGAATATTATTTGCTTCAGCATATCTTTCCATTTCTAATATTGTCTCTCTCACAGGGAACACTTCCTTACGAACTAGATTATATCATAGGTTATTTATAAATTGCAAAAAATTAAGAAAAAAGAACTATTTTGTAGTTCCTATATGTTTATGATTTAAGTGCATCTTTTTAATTTTAGGAGTTGATTTCATATAATTATCAATCCTTACAACACTATCTCTTTCAGGATACATAATCAATGATTGATCATATTCTTGTTCATTATAATCTTCTGTTTCATTAGATTTTATATTATCTTTTATATTTTCAAGGTTTTCTTCTAATACTTTTATTTTTTCATTTGAAGCTGCTAATTTAAATGGTATATCCTTTTTACTTTTGTTATTTTCACTAAATGTACCATATCTAGATACTGCTAATGACTGAAAAAATGCGGTAAAAGTACCAGAACATAATAACATAAATATTATTTTAAATAATACAGAAGATGATAATGAACATGTTAAAAAAATAGTATATAATACAAATATGTTATTTATTAATAAAAAAGTATATTTATTTTTTAGATTACGTTTTACTTTCTTTAATAAATTTTTATTTTTTAATATATTTTTATTTTCTTGCTCTATTTCATTTTCTATGTTCTCTATTTGACTATTTAATTCTTTATTCATATCATTGCTTATCATATAATCTTCATTTTTCATTTTAATTTCTCTTCTTTCAGTTATAATCATACTCAAATTTATTATAAATAGCAAACTAATATTATTTTAGTTATTTATATCATTTAAATATGAGAAAAAATCATAATTTTTTATTTTAATATCATTTTGAATTGATTCTGAATTATCTTTTTCTATCTGGTTTTCAGGATATATTATTTTAGATATTGTTGTTTGTTGCTCATTAAGTTCTTGGATTTTAATTTTAATTAATTCCAATTCTTGTTTTAATTTTTTTATATTGGCTTTATTTGTATTAATTAGATTTGGTAATGTATTATTCAATAGTTCATAATTTTCTTTAAACGTTCCATTTTTTAATTCAAGATTTGTTAAAATTATTGCTTCTATTAAAGATAATATTAAGTAAAAACCAATAGTGTTGATATTTAGTAAGCTCATTAATAAGAAATTTATTACAATGGCACAAACTAGATATTTGTATTTATTTTTGATGTTTTCTTTAACTAAATCATATTTATCAACGTTTATACTTAATTGTTGTTCTTCCTTTTCTAATTCATTTTCTTTTTGAATTATTTCGGAATGATTATCAATATTTATTTTGGGAATATCTAAATTAGTTAAATTAATATTTGTTGTTTCATTTAATAATCTAGCACTCATGAATTTCAACCTCTTTCATAGTGATATATACTACAAAATTATTGATAAAAAGTCAAATTTTAAGTTAAAAGAAAAAGTATAACTTAATATACTTTTCTAATATTCATACCATAATCCTTCTTTTCTCAGTTGTGAAACTGTTTGAGTATGTTCTTTGTAAGTTTTAGCAAAATAAGTTTTTTTATTTTTATCAGCAACAAAGTAATAATAATCATGTTCTTCTGGTTCCATAACGGCGTTTATTGAATTTAGTGAAGGACTATCTATTGGGCCAATTGGTAAACCAGTAAATGAACAAGTATTTTCACTTCTTGTATTGTATTTATTACATGATTTTAAATTGTTATTAGTTAAATCTTTAGTAAAATCTTTATTAACTGCATAATATGTTGTAGCATCAGAACCAAGTGTCCATCCAGCTTCTATTCTATTATAGAATACTCCAGCAACACCAGCTCTATCATCTGAATTTGCTCCTTCAAGCTCAACTATTGAAGCAAGAGTAAGTAACTCATGAACACTAAATTTACTAACATTGATATCATCTTTATATACTTCTAATTTTTTTCCCATTGTATAAATCATTTTATTAAGTATTTCATCTATGGTTGCATTCTTTTTAAAATCATAGGTATCTGCAAATAAATATCCTTCTAATGGATGATATATTCCATCTTGTTTTATATCCTCAGTAATAAAATCATAAGTACTTATCATTTTATTAACGAATTCATCACTATCAGCATAGGAAATAACGTCATCAGCTTTATAACCAAAATTTTTTTCAATTACTTTTGCATAATCAGTTAATCTTTTGCCTTCGATAAAAGTTACCTGAATTACTTCTGTTTCTAATGATTTATTTTTATGAAGAGTATCTATTATTTCATTAACACTCATGCTTTTAGATAAATTATAAGTTCCAGCATATAGTTCTTTATTGCTATTTAATTTAATATAAATTTTAAATACAGTTGCATTTTTTATTAAACCTGCTTTTTCTAAATCATCAGCTATTTTATTTTTACCAGTTCCATTAATTATTTCAAATTTAATTATTTCTTCACTCTTTTTATTTACAGGAGAAAGATAATAATCACTAGCAACTATGAATATTATTAAGATAGCTATAACGATAGCACAAATAATTAAAATTATTTTATTTACTCCTAATTTTTTATTTTTAACAATTTTGTCTTTATTTATTTTCTTCTCCACTTTCTTCTCCTATCTTTTCTTGTAGTGAAGCAAGTAATCCTTCAATAACTTCCCACTCTTTATCTGTTTCAATTTGTCCTAAATTAATATCGTTTCCACTAGGATCATAAGTATTAGCATATACTTTTATTTTACCATTTTCATCAGTTGTATTATCAGTAAATACTATATAACTTTTTTTAAATTCATCTGAATCAAATGTAAATAAAACGTTACATGTTAATTCTTCTCCTTTATTATTTTTAATTGTAAATGTTCCATTTGAATTATTCATTTCTTCTCTTCCCTTCTTAAATATGTATCCAAAATGATAGCAGCTGCTGTATTATCGATATGCTCTTTTCTTTTTTTTCGGGACATATCATAATCAAGTAATATTCTTTCAGCTTCAACAGTAGATAGTCTTTCGTCAATTAATTCTATTTTTAAATCAGTTTTTTCTTCTAATAATTTTTTAAAATTTAAACTTCTTTCACTTGCAAAACCAAGTGAATTGTTCATATTTTTTGGAAGTCCTAAAACTAAATTATCAACTTTTTCTTTTTCAATTATTTCTAAAACTTCATTTACAGCATCTTCAATATTATTATATTTAATTAATTTGTAAGGTGATGCTATAATTCCTTGTTTATCAGATATTGCAAGACCTAAAGTTTTAGTTCCTAAATCCATTCCTAATGTTCTCATTTTAAAAAGTAATTCTCCACTAATATTGAAATTAATTTTACTTTTTCAATATTCATTAATTTTTCTCTAGCTCTTTTGTAATTAGTAATATATCCGGCATCTCCAGTAACTAGATAACCAGTTATTTGATTAACTGGATTATATCCACTTTCTTCTAAAGCCTCAAATACTTCAAAAAAAGTTTTACTAACTAAAGCACTTTCTATTTTTTTATGATCAAATAATGATGTATTATCTAACAAACTACCACCTACTCAATAAAATAATTATAACAAAATATTACAATCATTTCAATTTGATTACTTAAATAAAATGGTAAAAAAGAAAAAAACTATGAATAAAATTTTCATAGTTTTAATTATTGTTCTTCTTTGGATATTTTAACGATTACTTCTCTAGGTTTTGAACCGTTTTGTGGTCCAATTATTCCTCTTTCTTCAAGTAAATCTACAATTCTAGCAGCTCTTGAAAAACCAACTCTAAATCTTCTTTGAATTAATGAAGCACTTATCTTACCGGTTGTTATGGCAAAATCAACAACATCATTATAAATAGGATCATCATATTCTTCAGTGCCACTATTTGCACCAGCCATGTGATTATCAGGTATTTCAGTTAAACTGTTATCATAACTAGCAACTTGTTCTTTAGAAACATAATCAATTAATCTTTGAGTTTCTTCATCAGAAATAAAGTTTCCTTGAATTCTTATTGGGGTATTTTCGCCCATTGGTAAATATAACATATCACCTTTACCAAGTAATTTTTCGGCTCCAGCTCGATCTAAAATAGTTCTTGAATCTATTTGAGATGCTACGGCAAATGAGATACGTGATGGAATATTAGCTTTAACAACTCCAGTAATTACATCGGTTGATGGTCTTTGAGTTGCAACAATTAAATGAATACCTGCGGCTCTTGCCATTTGAGTAATACGCATTATTGAATCTTCTACTTCTTTAGCCGCAACAAGCATTAAATCAGCAAGCTCATCTATTATTACTAAAATATATGGCATCTTAGGAATAGTTGTATTGTTCTTTTTATTATTTTTCTCGATCATTTCATTATATCCGGAAATATTTTTAACGTTGTTATCAGCAAATTTTTGATATCTATTTTCCATTTCAGCAACTATTTTTTGCAATACGACATTAGCTTTCTTAGGATCAGTAACAACCGGACATAATAAATGTGGTATTCCATTATAATTAGATAATTCTACCTTTTTAGGATCGACAAGCACTAATTTAATATCATTTGGATTCATTCTCATTAGGATAGAAGCGATAAAACTATTAATACAAACTGATTTACCTGAACCAGTAGATCCGGCAACAAGTAGGTGTGGCATTTTACTTAAATCAGCGCAACATGTTCTTCCCATTAAATCCTTACCTAGTGCAACTAATATTTTAGCATCATTCATTGATTTTGGAACAGTGCTTAATACTTCTCTAATTGGAACACTGGCAACATTGCGATTAGGTATTTCTACTCCAACAGTACTTTTTCCCGGAATAGGTGCTTCAATTCTAACATCTTTAGCAGCTAACGCTAGTGCTATTTCTTTACTGATGCTTGTAATTCGGTTAACTTTAGTACCTGCTTTAATTTCGACTTCAAATTGTGTAACAGCTGGCCCTTCATGAATTTCAACTACTTTACCTGTAATTTGAAAATCTCTTAATACTTTCTCAAGGGCAATACGGTTTTGATTTAAGAAATCACTATTATTAATTTTTTTAGTTTTAGCAGGTTGATTTAATATATCAAGTGGTGGTAAATGATACTCTCCATTTGAACTGTTTTGAATAGTTATAGGCTCGTTGCTTGGACATTTCTCTTCTTTATTTTCATAGTTTTCGTTATGAAATCTGCTAATGTCTTCACTTGATGTGATTATGACTTGTTTGTTAGTATTATTGGCTGGAACTATTTCCTCGTCTTCATCGTCATTATCATCATCTTCTTCACCAGTAACTTTCAAAGCCTTGCTAGATTTAACACCGTCACCAAGTCCTTTAAAGAATTTAATAATTTTAACTACAATATCTGCAAGTGATACATTAAGAGCCATTACAACTCCAAAAATAGCAAATACGGATAAAATGATATAAGTTCCAGTTAAATCAAATAAATTAACAAATCCCCAAGAAAAGAATGCTCCAATTATTCCTCCACCAGTCTGACTTAAATTTATAAAATTATCACTATTTATTGTATTCATAAAATTATCTATGGTATTTTGAAATATATCATTATTTTTAAGTACTGCACTATCAGCAATATAGTTTATATGACTAAGAGCAAGTAACGCAATTAATAAAAGATATAAACCGATTAATCTGGAATTAAAGAATTTAGGTAAATCTCCTTTAATTATCATATATAGGCCTAGAATAATTAATAACAAAACAAAAATAGCCCACCAAGTTCCCATTAAAAATATACAAAATGATTTAATAAGATGTCCTACTGGACCAAACGCTCCTATTCCAATTATTCCAACAAGTACAAGTAATAAACCAATTAGTTCTGAAGAAAATTTAGTCTTACTAGCACTTTCACCTTTTCTTTTTTTCTTTTTAGCCATATACTATCAACTCCATTATAATTATAAACCATATATAAATTTAATGCAAAAAGAAACTGTAAAGTTACATTAAGAATAACTATTTAATTATATTAATATTTTCACTTGTTTGCTTGTTTATAAATTACACTAATAGTATAATAACCATTTAGGGAACAATTAGTTGCTGGGTGTCTATCCTCACCTTTTAATAATAAGATGAGGAGGTGATGCATATGAGTAAAAGAAAATTTATTATTAAATTTCTAAGATACGTATGTTTCATTATTCTGTGTATATCTATTTTGGTATATATAGTAAAAAAATAGACACTTAATTACCAAAAAAGTGATATGAACCCCATTTCTTGGACAAAAGGAAATGAGGTTTTATTATGGAAAAAATGAATTTAGAACTTAAAAAGAA
>CANNTX010000006.1 GCA_947522695.1 uncultured Bacilli bacterium
TGATTAGCTTGATCAGAAACTAAAGATATCTCTTCTAAAAAGTCTCCTAAATTAACAGAACCAGTTCTCTCTTCATAAGAAGCAGTTATACTTTTAAATTCCATTAGGTTTTCTAATCTAGTTTCATCTTCAATTAAATGACTACTTTCTAGTTCTTTCTTCATTCCTGACTTATCAAGAACTTCATCAATTAATTCAGTTAATGATAAACTTTCACTAGATTTCTTTATAGATTCAATAATATCTTTAAATTCTAATTCCTTCTTACTTTCAAGTGCATCATACATACTACACTGATTTAAATTAGCTCTAAGTTCAATATCTTTAATTGCGCTATCTCCAATACCTCTTTTAGGTACATTAATAATTCTTCTTAAACTAATTTCATCTTTATCATTATAAATTAATTTTAGATAAGATATTAAATCTTTAATTTCTTTTCTATTATAGAAATAATAACTACCATAAATTTTATAAGGAATACCTTTAGAAGCAAACACCTCTTCAATAGCTCTTGATTGAGCATTAGTTCTATAAAGTATTGCAACATCTTTAGGTTCATAACCATCTAAATATAATTTATTAATTTCATCTATAACTAAAGATATTTCATGCTTTTCATCATAACTTCTTAAATAAGTGATTTTAGGGCCATCACCTTTATCAGAATATAACCTTAAATCTTTTCTTTCCTTATTATGACTTATTACATCATTAGCCGCATTTAAAATATTATTTGTACTTCTATAATTATGTTCTAACTTAATTGTTTTCGCATTAGCATAATCTTTTTCAAAATTAACTATGTTATGATAATCTGCTTGTCTAAATGCATAAATACTTTGATTCATATCACCAACAACAAATATATTTTTATATTTACTTGCAAGTAATTTAGATAACTTATACTGAACTGGATTTGTATCCTGATACTCATCTATTAATATATATTTATATCTTTCTTGATAATGTTCAAGTATCTCTTTATTATGTTCAAATAACCTAACAGGCATTAATAATAAATCATCAAAGTCAACTGCCGCACTAGCAATAAGTCTTTCGTTATATTTATAGTATACATCTACAACTATTTTATCTATAGGCGTATTAAAAAACTTATCAAGTTCCATTTCACTAAGCATTTGATTCTTAATAAAAGATATTCTATTTCTAATATAAGAAGGACTATACTGTTTTGTATCTAAATTCATATCTTTAAGAATCTTCTTAATAACAGTCAACACATCATCACTATCAATAATACTAAAATTAGAAGGTAAATTTAAATATCCACAATTTTCTCTAATAATTCTCAAGCCTAATGAGTGAAAAGTTCCAATAAAAGAAGCAACATCTCCAACTAAATTATAAACTCTATCTCTCATTTCTTTAGCAGCCTTATTTGTAAATGTAATAGCTAAAATATTATAATCTCTTACTCCATTTTCTATCAAATAAGCAATACGATTAGTTAAAACCTTTGTCTTACCAGATCCTGCCCCAGCAAGTACTAAGCAAGGCCCTTCATTATGTTTAACAGCCTCAATTTGTTCATCATTTAAATTTTTTAGTAAATCATCCATCATTATACCTCCAGTATTTTCACTAACATCAATTTTAACAAATATTAAATTTTGTGTCTATCGAACAAATAAGGATTTAAGAAAAAATTTTAGAGTGAACAATTTTGTTCACTTGACTGAACAATTTTACACAAATTATAAAAATCGTTCACTATTTTAGTAAAAGAAAAACAACCTATTTTAGATTGTTTAATCTCTTCATAACTCTATCTTTACCCAATAATTTCATTATTTCATATAAATCAGGAGTTGTTGTTTTAGTAGTTAACGCTACTCTTATAATATTTGATATATCAGCTATACTTCCTTTATATGCATCAGGATTTTCCTTATATGCTTTCATATCAGTTACATAACCAAATTCATCACATAATAATTTAATTTTATTAAACCATTCTTCCTTCGAATCATTTTCATCATAATATTTATTAGCATAAGAGTTTAAAATATCACCAATTTCATCTACGTTTTTAACTTCAAATTTAACCATATTAGAATCAAATAATTCATCATACATATACCAAATATTATCTTTTATCTCACTATAACAAGCAAAATCTTTTCTTGGTTTCTTTTGCTCTCTTTCAATATTCAAAATATTAATTGTATACTCTTTATACTTATTAATTAATTCATTAAAATCTTTATCAAACTCTTTAGACCAATTATCTAAATTATCAAATACCTCTTTAGCACTTAATCTACTTAAATAATTTTTAGATATATTAATTAATTTTTCAATATCAAATAATGATCCTCCACTTGTACACATCTTATTAAATGTAAACATAAAATCATTATAATTCTTGTCTTGATTTTGCATAAACCATCCATCAAAATTAGAATTTAACAAAGTGGCAAAATATAATTTAACAGCTTCAACTGGAATACCTCTTTCATGATAAAAGGCAACAGCAGCTTCAGGATCTTTTCTCTTACTTAGTTTTCTAACAGTATCCCCATCTTTTTTATTTAAAGGTAACAAATGAGCAAACTTAGGAGCATCAAATCCACAAGCATTCCATAATTCTAAATGATAAGGAACAGATGAAATATAAGAATCATCTCTTGTAACAGTTGTAACTCTCATAAAGTGATCATCACAAACATGAGCAAAAGCATAAGGTGGAACTCCATCAGACTTAATTAATACTTGATCTAAATCATTTTCTGGTAATTCAATAGTACCTTTAATTAAATCCTTAAAAGTAAATTTCTTATTAAAATCACCCATAGATTTTAACCTAAGTACCCATTTATCACCATTATCTATATGTTCTTTTACTTCATCATAACTTAAATTACGACACTTAGCATATTTTCCATAATAACCAATTCTATCTTTACAAGCTTCTTGTTCTTCTCTCATATGACTTAAATCATCCTCAGAACAAAAACAAGGATAAGCTCTTCCAATAGAAACCAAATATTTAGCTACTGTATGATAAATATCTTTTCTCTGACTTTGAATATATGGTCCATACTCTCCACCATTAATAGGTCCTTCATCAACTCTATAATTATATTCTTTTAAATCACTAATTATTAAATTAACACCATCATCAATAGCTCTCTTATCATCAGTATCTTCAATTCTTAGTATAAATACACCATTAGTTTGATGAGCAAATCTTTCTGGAACAAATGACGCAAATAAATTCCCCATATGCATTCTACCAGTTGGACTTGGAGCAAATCTACATACTTCAGCTTTATCATCTAAATTTCTTTTAGGATATCTTTTTTCTAAATCTTCAATAGTTAAATTAACATCAGGATATAATAATTCAGCAAGTTTTTTATAATCCATAATACAATTCCTCCTTAATTAAACAAGTTAATTATATTACACAAAAATACTATAATCAAGGCACAAAAATTATAATTATACAAGAAAAATAATCATAAAGTATAATTTATATACAAAATCAAAAAAATTATTATATAATAAATTCAGGGAGGGATAATAAAAATGACTGAAACAGAATATAGAATAA
The DNA here is from genome assembly GCA_947522695.1 of uncultured Bacilli bacterium. Lineage (GTDB taxonomy): Bacteria > Bacillota_I > Bacilli_A > RF39 > UBA660 > CAG-533. The sequence continues at coordinate 3,581 of CANNTX010000006.1, forward strand.
GAATTATTACAACATGTCTAGAATATAAAGAATATTTAGAAAGTGAATTAAAACAAGCCTACGGAGATGGAATTGTTGGAACATATGAAATAACAAAAATGTTAATGGAAGTAAATGATTTAATTTCTGAACAATCTAAACATTTTATGTATCACAACAATAAATTAGTAACTAAAGAAGAATTAGAATCAAAAATAATTACATTAAAAAAAGAAGATACTATGAATTTCAAAAGAAGATAGTTCTTCTTTTTTTATTAAAAAAAGCCTTAATTTAAGGCATTTTATCAATTTTATTGGTGACCTGTATGGGGTTCGAACCCATAAATGTAGCCTTGAGAGGGCTATGTGTTAACCATTTCACCAACAGGCCAAATAAATATAACAATATTAATATATCACATTAAAACAATTTGATACAACCTTATTTTTTTAATTTAATAACAAAAAAACATATCATTTATCTTATTTACTAAGTTGATATGTTTTTTTACAATTATTTTTAATATCATTAATTTTTTCATGAGTAGTAGGTATTTCAGTATATTGGGGAGAATCCATTAATTTATTTACATCATCTAATGTTATTTCATATAAACTTTTTATTAAGTTTTTTAATAATTCTTCTCTTTCATTTTTACCGTTATAATAAATTTTATCAACCATAATTTTTATCTTCTTTTTTATCACAACTGAAAATTACTCAATAATATATATAAATTATGTCAAAAAAAAGCACTCTTTTGAGTACTTTCATAATTATTTTATTTCAATAGTTTTCTTAGTTTCAGCTTTTTCTTCTTTAGGAACAGTAATATTTAAGATACCATTTTCAAATTTAGCATCTATCTTATCAACATCAACATCACCTAAAGCAAAAGATCTACTAAATGAGCCATATGTTCTTTCTTTTCTTATGTAATTCTTTTTGTTCTCCTTTTCCTTTTTTTCTTTAGAAGCACTAACAGTTAAATAACCATCTTTAACTTCTAATTTAATATCTTTCTTATCGTATCCAGGTACATCCATTTCAACATGGTACATACCATCCTCCTCATAGATATCACATTTTACATCATTTTTTCTTACAACTGGTTTAAAGAAATCGTCTAAATCATCATCGAAGAAAAAACCTCTTGGGATTATATTCATAATCTAATCACTCTTCCTTTCACAATTATAGTTATACCACTCTAATTAGCACTTGTCAAGTAAAAGTGCTAAAATATTTTTAAATATTTAAATTTATCAAATTAGATATATCATTATTAAACAAATAAACAATTATATTTTTATTTATTTTATTAACTTCTTCCTTAAGAATATCTAAATTTTTTAAACAAATATCCCTTCTATACAAAAGAATATCCTTAAAATTAGATACACCAATACTTTTCAAATAATCTAGCACTTCTCTAATATTTTGCTCATAATAACTAAAATTATTCACATCAACATCTTTAAAATTATAATTTATAACATTGAAGTCTTCTTTTGTAATATATTCCTTCAAATAATCTATCATTCTACTATACCTCTATATACAACTTTCTTTAACATATCATATTCATATTCATTTAAATCCATATTATAAGTAAGAGCATATAATAAAGCATTTTCTTCCTTAACCTTATTATCAATTAAAGCTTTAAAAACACTATAAGTTTTAATTCTAGATACAATTTTATTATTAAAAACTAATTCTGTTTTTCTTTTAATACTTGCAAAATAAGATTCATTAAAAGTAGTAATTCTCATACCAGAATCAAGTAAACTTAATATTGGATGTTCTTTAATTAATAAATTAATTTCACTATCGTTTAAAACATTACGATTCTTAATAAATTTTTCATACTCATAATTAATCTTATTTGGGCTATCATCTTTAACATTATCCCATATATTTAAATTGTTTTTATATGCAAATAATATTCTTTTAATAATAAGTGACTTAATATTTCTTAATGTTAATTCTGGTTTATCATGAATAAATTCACTATATCCCATTTCTATAAACATGTCTAATGTTCTTGCCAAGTCATTAATAAGAAGTACACTAAAACTTTTATAATCCTCTTCATCTCTTAAATCAAAACCATAACTACATAATACATCAATATTTTTAAACAATAATTCATTATTAATAGATAGAACATTTAAAGCATTTTTAAATAAATTATTAGCGTTAATTCCCATGTCATTAAGTTTATTATAAACATTAAGATTATCATTATAACGATTTAATAAAAACATAATATTATCATTAATAACAACATTAATATCATTAATACCACATAAATTTAATAGTTGAACATTATTAGTAAAATTATTAATTTCATCATCACAATAAACTAATGTATATCTTTTAAGAATTTGCTCTATACTTTTATCATTTAAACTATATTTATTTTTTAAAATATCATTAACATCTCTAAATTTACTCAAATTACTTTTAGTTAACAAAAGTCCTAAAATTTTACCATTTTTATCTACATCTTTTAAAAAACTATTATCATTTAAATATTCTAAAAATTCTTTTATTTCATCGAAATCAAGGCTTTTAACCTTATCTACATAATTACCGCATACATTTTCATAATCAAAACCATAATTATTAAATAATTTTTTCATATCTTTAGTTTCTTCTATTTTTAACTTAGACTTAACTTCAACTTTTCTCTTTTTATTAACTCTAGTTTTTTCTTTAGGTGCATAATCAAAACTAACCATGTTTTCAAAAGGAGTAACATTAATTGAATTACTATCTCCAACTTTCTTATAAACTACTTTTTTCTTATCCTTTTTACTATATTTTCTAATCAAAGATATATTATATCTATTCAAATAATCCATAGCTTCTTCAAATAAAACATCTGCATCATCTTTTTCAAATAAATATATAATTTTTTCTAATAAATCATAATCATTTTCTAAAAGACTTTTATTATTATCTAATCTATATTTAAAATCTAGCACATAATCGTTATCATCATCTTTAATACTAACAAAATCTTTAATTATCTTCTCAAATAAATTAACTGTATTATTTTCACTGTCTTCTAATTTAAGATTAGAATAATCACCATTATAAGATAATAATTTATTTCTAATTTCATTAAAATCTAATAAAAAATCTTTCTTATTCTCATAATGTATATCATCAAGTAATTCTAATATTAAATTTTCACTTATACCAATAATAAAGTCATAAATATAACTATAATTATCGTTAATTTGAGATAAAACATCTTTAAAATAAGATCTATTTTTATTTTCGTTTTCTTCTAAATATTTCAAATACTTATCCAATAATGAAATAATATAATCTTTTTCACTCATATTAACTTCCCCTTTCTACTATTTTATTTTTTATTCTCCCTTTAATTTACTATAACCATTAATATATTCATTAATTAATTTTATACTTGAATTATATAATACTATATTGTCTTTATTTTTAAGTGCTTTATTCATTTCACTATACATTCCTGTTAATAAAGAAACAATTCTTAAATTATCATCACTATTTTCATCATTACCATCAATGAAAGAAGATAAATTATCTTTTGAAACACTATTTATTAATTCACTTTCATTTTTAATAATTTCATTTACTTTATTAAATAATTCTTCATTATTAACATTAACATCTTTATATAAATCAGCAAATCTTATATTAGATTTTCCAACCTCTTGTTTAATTTTACCTTTTTCAAATAGACTTAAATTTAATGAATCTAAGACATTATCTAATTCATCAAAATTAGCAATAGTATCTTTAATACCATCTTTAGTTATTATTGTACTATATTTTTTAAGCAAATCATCAGAAATTTCTATATTATATCTAGAATAAAAAGAATTTAAATTTATAATTAAATTATTTATATAAATTAATGCTTGATCATATTTTTCTTTAAAAAATAAATTATTCGGATTACTTTTATACATCTTTAAAACAGTCATATTAAGACTTAAAGCATCATAAAGATTATCACAATTTTTAGAATCATATATTTTTAAAAGTTCCTTAATATCATCACTATCCATTTCTTTAATATTGTCAAATTTTAATGGAATACTATAATTATATTTTTCAAATATTTTTTTTACACTATCTTTATTAATATTATTATTGCTTGATACTAAACTACTAAATTTTTCTAATATATTCATATCAACACCTACTATAACAACTTTATCACAATTTACCAAACATATCAATTTTATATTTGTAAAGTATTTGTATATTTACATTATTTAACATTTTAATTATAATTTAGTATATAAGGAGATTAAGTTATGAATAATAATAAATTAAATCGAAAATTAGAAATAGTCCCAGGAGAAAAAAAAGAATATAAAGGAAACACTTTTGTCGGGTTCATAGCTTGTACATTCATACTCGCATTAATAATTGGTTTTATTTATTATTTACAAACAAAAGGTATTATTGACATAACTAAAATTTTAGCATGAAAGATTATAATCTAAACGATTTATTAAATGAAGTGGATTTTAAAAGTAATAAATTAGTTAAAATAAATAATAAGCTATATTTAACTAATTATCAAATTGAAATTCTAAATAAATATAACATTGACTATGAAAATCTCGGAAGTTTGTCCTCTATAATTTACGTGGCTGAAGAAATTCTAGAAGAAGATGACTATGAAGATCTAGATGAAATAATAAGAGAACTTGCAGAACGAAACTATTATGAAAATACGAATAAATAATTTAATTCATAAATTTTTAATAACACCATTATAAATCATGGTTTCTTTTTTATTTACCTATAAATTTTTAAAATTTTCCCAAAAAAATACCCATATAAATATATACAACCCAAAATTTAAATGATATAATTTATTAAGGTGGGGAAAATGAAAAGAAAAATGCCAATTGGTTTAATTAGAATATTTGAAGGTTTAGTAGGACTTTTATTAACTTTATTAATAAATAAATATATAGATATAAGCGATATATACATTATTATATTAATGTTTTTTTCAATCGCATTCGAAATTTATGGACTTATCTTATTAATTAAAGATAAGAATATTTAATATGTATAAAAAAGCATGTAAAGAAGCCTTAAATTATATTAGACCAATTATTATAGGTAAAAAATATTATAACAATGATACGATTATTAACGATATTGGCACTGTAATAATTCTAAATAAAAATGGTGATATTTTAACAACCAAAGAATTAGCAGAAAATATTTATTTATCTATTGATACCAATTCCGTATTTAAAAACATTTTTCTTGAATTAAAAAATAAAAAACCAAAAGAAATTAAAAAGATCGAAAAAAAATACAGCTTAGATAATAATGTAATAACAAATTTACAAGTTCAAATAGTTGATGTTGCCGAAAGTATAACAAATATTGAAATAATTCCACATGAATATTTAAATTTAGCAATTATTAAATCGGATAATAAAGGACTATTCATTAATAAGTTTCCAAAATTTATAAATAAAAGTGTAACACAAGGCCAAGACTTTGTTGCTACCGGCTTTGCATTTCCAGAGTATGAAAATTTCGCCTATAATTATGAAAAAAATGAAATTGAAACAACATATAAAAGAATGAACTTTCCAACTTATCCAATTACCGGAATAGTAACTAGAAATTTAATGGATGAACATGGTAATATTTCTGAATTTGAAATAAGTAGTGAAATCTTTGTTGGAATGAATGGTGGACCACTACTCGATAAAGAAGGAAATATCTATGGCATTTTAAGTTCCAATAAAAATATCTATGTTAATAATGAATTAATTAAAAAAGCTGGAATAGTTATTAATAGTACTGATATTATCAAATTTTTAGAAGATAATAACATTACTTATGGAGAATAAAAATGAGTGAATTAATTAAAAATATTATTTTTATAATTTTATTATTGCTTGTAATTATAATGGGATATTTTACTTTAAAAAATAGGAATAAATTCAAAAAAAAATATCGTGGTAAAATCATATTAACAACATTATTATTAATATTGATAACAATTATTTATAGTGTATATATGTTTAGAGATAATAACTTGAGAAAAAAAGACAATAATTCTGATAACCAAGTAGAAAAAGAGCAAACAACTACGACAACTACTGCAACCACTACTACTTCAACAACAACCACTACTACTACCACTACAACAACTACAAAAAGAATTACAACAACAACCACTACTAAACAACCACAAAATAATAATGACACACCAAACAATTTAACAAATAATAAAACAAGAAAAGGTTATACAATTACTTATAAAGATGGTGCATATTACATAGATAATGTACTTATCGTAAATAAAACATATAAATTAACAAGCAGTTGGAAACCAGTTAATCCTTATAAGACAGTCCCAAATGATGGTTTTGATCGAAATCCATTAGATACTGAAGCATATGAAGCCTGGAAAGTAATGAAAAGCGATGCATCAAGCATAGGCCTAAATTTATGGGCTCAAAGTGGCTATCGCTCATATGATTATCAAAATGACTTATATAATGGATATATTAAAAGAAATGGAAAAAAAGCTGCTGACACTTTTTCAGCCAGACCAGGCGCATCAGAACATCAAACTGGACTTGCATTTGATTTAAATACAATTACAAATTCATTTAAAGATACAGCAGAAGGAAAATGGGTTAATAAAAATTGTTATCTTTATGGCTATATTTTAAGATACCCAGAAGGAAAAACAAACGAAACCGGATATATTTATGAACCATGGCATATAAGATATGTCGGAAAAGAATTAGCCAAAAAATTATACAACAACGGAAACTGGATAACCATGGAAGAATATTTCGGAATAGATTCAAAATACAATGATTAGGAGTAAAAAAATGAATATAGAAGACATAAAACTAGAACTAGTCGCATTACAAAAGTTAGATACTCAAAACGCAATTAATTATGGAGCAAAATCAAAATCCGACTGGTTTAAACAAATAATTACAACCGAAGATAATGATATTATTGCTGAATCAATTATTGATTTGTCTACTAGAGCAAATGTAAAACCAGAAACACTTGCAAATTACTTTGATGATACAATGCCACTAAGAATTGCCAAAGAATTTCAAAGGCAAACACTCAAAAAAAGTAAAAGTATTTAATTAACATAAACAATTCATATAAACAACAAAGGAATAATACTTGACATATTTTCATAAAATATATTAGAATGTAATTGTAATTACATTTGACTAGTCATGACCCGTAGGGTTGTGGCTAGTCATTTTTTATTTTCTCACATATAATTATTATTTTATCTTTATCTTTAACGATTATTTTTTTCACCCAATTTGTCGTTTTAGATGCAAACAACTTATTTATTTGACGCATTAATTCTGTATTGCTTATCTTAGAGTAAGTAACATCGATTATAAAATTAAATGATTGCCTTTTTTTCTTTTTTATTAAATCCTCAATTACTCTTTTTCCATCACCCATAACATTTTTTAAATCCCAATATTCATCTCTAAATAGATAATCAGCAGTCATAATTCCAATTGGATCATTAATTCTTGGAAGCAAATATAATTCACCACCCAAAATATTTTCAAGCCATTCAGCAATCTTTTTTTCATATAATGAATAATCAAGCACAACTTTTTTACCATCAACAAAATATTTTACACCGTTATATTCATAATAATCTCTTATTTTAACTTCATGAGAATTAGAACATGAATTTTTTAACCATTGCATCGTCACATCTTTGTAATTCAATTTCATATAAGTCCTTTCCAAGCAGTAATAATAAAATTATTTTATTCTTTAGAATCTAGATAAACCTTCATGATTGATAGGAAAAAATCATCTTTTTGTTGTTGAGACAACTCTTTACTTTCAAATAATAATTTAACCTTGTTAATTATATTTAAACACGAATCATTATTTTCCAATAAAAAGAAATAAGATAAATCGACATCAAAATATTTACATATTTTTTCTAATTGAACTAAACTTAAATTCCTTTTTCCAGTTTCTAAATTACACATTTGTCCTTTGCTTAATTCTAATATTTTTGCAAGTTCATCTTGTTTTACACCATTGTTTTTTCTAAGTATTTTAACTTTATCTCCTAAATCAGTAATCATATTACACCTCTTCTATTCCTAATAGTATATTGTACATTTTTCATAAAGTAAACATTTAAATAAAAAGTATTCAAAGAATAAACTAATTATATTAACAAATTAATTACCCTCCATATAAATGTATGATAAAATATTATTAAGACATGAAAGGAATAAAATGAATATAGACATTGATTTAAATAATAAAATTTTAATAATACCAAATACTATCAAAACAAAAGTAGTTAAATATATTAATAATTTACCAAAATTAACTAACGTTAAAATATTAACAGATCAAGAATTTATTACTAATCTAACAATCGATTATAATGAAAAAGCAATAATATATTTAATGAACAACAAAAACTTAAGCTATCAAAACGCTAAAGAAATATTAAAAAATATAAAATATGCTACTAATGATAATAATGATTGTCCTAAATTACAAGAATTAACAAATATCAAAAATGAATTATTAGAAAAAAATTTAATAATCTTAAATAAGCGATTTTTACCATTTATTAAAGATAAAGAAATAATATTTTATGGTTTTGATTATATTAATAAATTTATAAAAAAGCTTATTACAGACAATAATTTAAAAGTAAATATTATAGAAAAAGAATATCAAAATATAAACCCAAAAGTTTATTTATTTGACAATGTTTCATCTGAAATAGAATATATAGCAGAAGATATTATATCCAAAAATTTAGATTTATCTAAAACTTATATTTACGGAATTAATAACGATAATAAATTAATAATAGACCGCATATTTAAAAGTTATGGTATACCTATTAACTTAAATTATGATAACAGCCTATATAATACATTTATAGGAAAAGAATTATTAAATAATTTAAATAATATTGATGAATTTTTATCTAAAATAAAAGATGATAAAATAAAAAAAGCAATTATTAACATATTAAATAAATATTATTTTGTGGATAACTATCAAGATATTAACAATGTTGTCAAGGAAGAATTAAAACAAACTAAAATTAACAATACTAAAATACGTAACGCCGTAAACGAAATTGATATTATAAATAATGTAGTCGAAAAAGATGATAATGTTTATATAATAAATTTTAATAGTGAATATATTCCTGTAATAAATAAAGATGTTGATTATATCTCTGATAATGAAAAACCTTCATTTTTAGAAACATCAACTGAATTAAATAACATTAATAAAGAAATATTAAATAAAGTAATTAGAAATATTAATAATCTAACAATTACAGCAAGTCAAAATAATTACAATGGACCACTAAATATTTCAACTATTGCAACTGATTATGATTATGAAATTATCCCAATAGAAACAAAAATAAGTAAATATTCCAACAAAATTAACAAATACAATCTTACTAATATGCTAGATAACTATTTAAAATACAATAATAAAAATGATAATCAAGATATTCTTTTAAATACTTATCCAGATTTAAGATACAAAGATTATAATAATACTTACACCAAAGTTGAAGCAACTGAAGAATTTAGTTTGTCTTATTCAAAAATAAATAGTTTCTATGAATGCCCATTTAAATACTATTGTGATAACATATTAAAACTAGATACATACGAAAACACATTTGATACTTATATTGGTTCATTATGTCATTATATATTATCAAAAATCTATACGGATAACTTTGATTTTGAAGTAGCTAAAAAGGAATTTTTAGAAACAAACAGTTATCAAGTAACAAATGAAAATTTATTATTTCAAAATAAAATATTAGAAGAGCTAAAAACTGCAATATCTTATATTTTAAGCATGCAAAATGTTACTAAATTTAATGAAATAGAATGTGAAAGAAAAATTGAAACAACCATAAATGATACTAAATTCGTTGGAATCATCGATAAAATTCAAAAATACCATAATAAAATTATCTTAATAGATTATAAAGCAGGAAATCCCAAAATAAATCTAAAAGAATGCCAATACGGTTTTAATTTACAATTACCAACTTATATTTATTTAGTAAAAACCATTTATCCAGATTCTCAAATAGTAGGTGTTTATCTAGAACATATTCTAAAGCCAAAATTTAATTTTAATATGGATAAAAGTGATAATGAATCATTTGAAAATTCACTAAAATTAGAAGGATATTCTACATCTAATGAAGAAATATTAGAAAAAATAGATAGTACCTACGAAAACAGTATGTATATTAAAGGAATTAAAAAGAAAAGTGATGGCTTTTATAAATATTCTAAAATTTTATCTAATGACGAATTTGAAGAACTAGAAAAATTAGTAACTGAAAAAATTAATAATTGTATAATTGAAATAAAAAATAACAACTTTAATATAAAACCAGTTATATTAAACCAAACAAATAAAAGCTGTCCAAATTGTAAATATGCATCTATTTGTTTTCATACTGAAAAAGATAATGTTTACATAGATACAAAAGGAGATGACGAAAATGCCGAATTGGACTAAAGAACAAATATCAGCCATAACAACTAGAGGCAAAAATATTATAGTTTCCGCTGGTGCTGGATCTGGTAAAACCGAAGTTTTATCCGAAAGAGTTATCCATAATTTAATGAATAACAATATTCATATTAATGAAATGCTTATTCTAACATTTACTAAAAATGCTGCTTTTGAAATGAAAGAAAGAATTAAAAAGAAAATTAAAATACATGATGAAATAAAAGACGAATTAAAGCTTATAGATTCTGCTGATATTACTAACTTTGATGCTTATACCCTTGCATTAGTAAAAAAATATCACTACAAGCTTAAATTAGACACCAATCTAACTATTATCGATTCTAGTATAATTAACAAATTAAAAAAAGATATTCTAAATGAAATATTTGATCATAAATATCAAGAAAATAATGAAAAATTTAATAATTTAATAACCTCTTTCTGTAATAAAAATGACAAACAAATTAAAAATATAATTCTATCTTTAGACAGCAAATTAGAACTATTATCTAATAAAGAAGAATATCTAAATAACTATATTAATAACTATTATAGCAATGAAAATTTAAATAAATTATTTAATGAGTATACAAATAACTTATTAGATAAAATAAACACTATTAAAGGCTTATTAGAAGATATTCAGTATGAAACTGATGCATCATTTTATGAAAAATACTATAATGGATTGCTTCCCCTAATTAATGCAACAACTTATGAAGAAATCAAGGCATCATTAGACTTACCTAAAGTAATAAATCGAAATTCTACCCCTTTAGGTAAGGAACTAAAATCAAACATATCAAACATCATAAAAGAAATAAAAGAAGCTACAATATTTTCTAAAGAAGTTCTAATAAATCAAGTATTAAACACTAAAGACAATGTCGAAATAATTATTAATATCATTATCGAACTAACAAACAAAATAAATAATTTCAAAAACGAAAATTCTTCGTATGAATTTAATGATATCAGCAAATTTGCAATTAAGCTAATTAAAGAAAATGAAAATATAAAAAATGAATTAAAATATCACTACAAAGAAATAATGATTGATGAATATCAAGATACTTCTGATATAGAAGAAGAATTTATTAATTTAATTGAGAATGACAATGTTTACATGGTTGGAGATATTAAACAATCTATCTATCGCTTTAGAAACGCCAATCCAAATATTTTTAAAGATAAATACGATTTATATAAAGATGGCACCAAAGGAATAAGAATTGATTTAAATAAAAATTTTAGATCTCGTGAAGAAGTATTATCAAGTATAAATAATATCTTTAATTATATTATGGATAATAAAATAGGTAACGCTAATTATAAAGACGAACATAATCTTATTTTTGGAAATCAAACATTTAATATCGAAGGAAAAAATAACAACAATAATAATTTAGAAATTTACAATTATGAAAAAAATAATACCAATACTAGAGAAGAAATTGAAGCCTTTATTATAGGAAATGACATAAAAAATAAAATAAATAATAATTATGAAGTATTTGATAAACAAATAAGAAACTGTAAATATAGTGACTTTTGTATTCTTTTAGACCGTGGATCAGCTTTTAACACTTATAAAAAGGTCTTTGATTATCTTGGAATACCACTTCACATTTATCAAGATGAAGATATCCTATTTTCTTCAGAAACTTTATTAATAAATAATATAATTGGTTTTCTAATTAAAATTAAAAATAAGATATTTGATACTGAAACTAACTTTTATTATGCAAGTATTGCCCGTAGTTATTTATTTGAACAAAAAGATAATGAAATATATGAAACAATAAAAAATCATAATATTAGATCAAGCGTTATCTATGAAACACTTTTGCCTATTGCCAAAGATTTAGATTATCTATCTAATAAAGATGTTTTAATAAAAATTATTGATAAATTAAATATTTACGAAAAATTAACATTAGTTGGAGATATTAATGAAAAGAGCATTATCCTAAATAATTTAATTACTAAATTTGAAGAATTAAATAATATTGGCATTGATATTTATGGAATAAATGATTATCTTAACAACCTAATCGAAAATAAAGATAAAATAAAAATAAGTGCTAGTCACATTGCCATCGATTCAGTAACGTTAACAAATATTCACAAATCAAAAGGTTTAGAATATAAAATTTGTTACTTTGCGGGTTATTACAAAAAATTTAGTACTGAAGATATCAAGCCAAAAATAAGATATGATAATAAATATGGAATAATATTTCCTGATTATGATGGAACATTTATTGAAACCTTTATCTCAAAATTAAGTAAAGACAATTTTAAAATCGAAGATATATCCGAAAAAATTAGATTGTTATATGTTGCCTTAACAAGATGTAAAGAAAAAATGATTATTGTTGATTCCCTTAAAGAAGATGAAGGAATAAGTTCAAGTGAAATAATTGTAAATAACTATAAAAGAAGTAAATATAATAGTTTTGAAGATATTTTAAATTCAATATATCCACATATAACTAAATACATCACCAATATTGAAACACCTACAATAGATAACTCTTACAAAATAAATAAAAATATAAATATTGAATCAAAAACAACAGACAAAATTGAAATTATAGAACATAACTATAATATAGAAGAAATTGAAGAAAATCATTTTTCTAAAACTACAAATAAATTATTTACTAAAGAAGAAAAAAATAACATGGAATATGGTACTAACATCCACTATCTTTTAGAAATAACTGATTTTCTTAATCCTAACTATGATAATCTAACAAATAAAGAAATTGATATAATTAAAAATTTACTTAATAATGAGTTATTTAAAAATATCAAAAATGCTAATATCTTTAAAGAATACGAATTTATTGAAGAAACAGATAATGAAACTAAAACTGGTATAATAGATTTAATGCTTGAATACCAAAATCATATTGATATAATTGATTATAAATTAAAACACATAGATGATACAGCATATATTAATCAGTTAAATGGATATAAGAATTACATCCATAATTTAACTAATAAACAAGTTAATACATATTTATACTCTATTTTAGATAAAAAATTGTTTAAATTAGATTAAAAAAGAACTTGAAATTTTCTTATCACAGTTCTTTTTTTATTTATTATAATAAGTTTTTTTATCAATAAGTTTTTTTAAATTTATTTGAAATGTCAAGTTATCGACATAAATCAGCACTGTAATAGTCAAATTATGTTGATAACTAAGGTTTTCACACTATTATCAATTATATTTTATACAAAACAGATGGTCCAAACTATTGACAATCATCTAATATTTATATATTCTAATTAACATGAACGAAAAACAATTAGAAGCTGTTAAGTCATTAGAAAATACTTTAGTAGTTGCGGGTGCCGGATCAGGAAAAACGTTTACCATAGTAAACAAAATTAAATATCTACTTGATAACAACATATACAAAGAAAATGAACTTTTAATCATCTCATTTACCAACGAATCAGTTAATGACTTAAAAAGAAAAATAGACTACAATCTAGATATAATGACATTTCATAAATTAGCAATAACCTTAATAAATAATCCTGATATTAAAATATCAAATGAATATTATCTAAAATTTATTATTAATGAATATTTTAATTCTTATGGCAAATATAACAAAAAACAAAATAAACTAATAAAGAGAATTCTCCAAGAAATGGATATTGATAATTTAAAAAAACTTATCTTTACCTTTATTAATCTCTATAAATCTAATTACAATGATATTAATTACTTATTAAAATTATACCAAAAAAGTCATTTTATAAACAAAATATATTATAAAATAATCTTAGAAATATATCATATCTATGATCAAGAATTAAAAGCAAGTAATCTATATGACTTTAACGATATGATTAAAATTGCAACTAATAACATAAATAACAACCAAATTAATACCAACTATAAATACATCATCATTGATGAATTCCAAGATACTTCTCTAAATAGATTTAAACTTATAGACGCAATCATTAAAAAAAATAATGCCAAAATATTTGTAGTTGGAGATGATTATCAGTCTATATATCGTTTTTCAGGTTGTAATCTAGATATCTTTTTAAATTTCAACAAATTAGTAAATAATCTTAATATAATAAATTTAGATTATAATTATCGTAACCCCAAAGAAATCGTAGAGGTAGCTAACTCTTTTATTATGAAAAATAAAAATCAAATAAAAAAAGAAACAATCTGTTTAAAGAATATTAATAAACCAATTAAAATATGCTTTTACAAAAATAAAAAAATTGCTATTGAAAAAGTATTAAAATTTATAGATACAAATTATCTAATTCTCGGACGTAATAACAAAGATAAAGATATTTTCAACGTACAAGATAAACCATTTCTAACCATTCATAAATCAAAAGGGTTAGAAGAAGATAACATTATTTTAATAAACCTAACGAATAATAATAATTCTTTACCATCTAAAATTAAAAATCATAAAATAATTAACAAAATAATTAAAACAGATTATTATCCATATGAAGAAGAAAGAAGATTATTCTATGTTGCCCTAACAAGAACAAGAAATAATATTTATTTATTAGTCCCTAAGTCAAACTATTCTATATTTATTAAAGAATTAATGAAAAACTATAAAAAATACATTGAATATATAAATATCCATTAAAAAATAATTCTATATTTCAAGAATTATTTTAAATCTTTAATCTTAATTTGATATATATTGCCAAACTTATCAGAATCTTCAATATCATGAGTATAATTTATTTTCTTATAAACATAAACAACATTATCTTCAACACTTAAAGTATAAACATCATCTAGAATTAACATTTTTTTATATTCTTCAAAAGTCATACCATTTCTTAAAGAATCACTATTATAAAACTCTCTATATTTTTCACTTATTTTATTATCTATTTCATTTTTAGTTAATCCTAAATTTTTAATTACATCATCCAAAGTTAAAACATTTCCATTTTCAATATTTACATAATAACTTTTATAATTTATATTACCATACTGCGAATCATCATAAATATTAGTTTCAATTAACATATACAATATATTATTGTATACACTATATCGATAAGAGTATGAAGAATTATCCATAGTTGCAATATCATAATAATTATCTAAAATTTCCTTATTAGCTTCATTAGTGCTTTTACTATTAATGTTTATTTGAGGTAGTTCACTAATAAATTCATTATCACTATAATTCGTACTTGAAGTATATACATAATCATATTGTTTAAATAATTTTAAATTTTCTTCTTTTTTATTAAAGAACAACAATATAATAATTATTAGCAAAATTAATAATAACAATATACTTAATTTAATATAATCTTTTTTATCTAAAATCATTATAACCCAACTCTCTTTTGTACATTTATTGGTTCTATATGCCAGTTTTCAGAACAACTTCCTCTAACATTTTGACACAATGGAAATGCAAGTCCAAAACTACGTGCATTATCATGAGCCCACAATATTGCATTATAATTATTAAATGATAGATCAGATGCAATACCCCATCCATGGTTTGAAGTACCAGGTACAGCTGCTAAATTACCATTATTACATGATTTAGTCTGATAACAATTCCAATAATAATTTTGTAAACTAAGAGGTCGCCAAGCACCATATTGACTAGAACTTGGGCTTATTGAATAACCTTGTTGTGCAGCAGCCTGCATAAATTTTTGTAACCTTGCATAAAAATAAATATTATATCCATATGGTCCACTTCCAGCTGTTCCAGATGCACCGCTTTGACCACTAGCAGGCTTATAAAAAATACCATTTTCAACTACAACTTTACCATCTCTTCCATTTTCCAAATAATTGCTATTCATTACATCATTATAATTTGAACTACCACTATTAATATTATTGTTTCTCTCAACTTCTTCTGCCCTTTTTTTATTTTCCTCATAAGCTCTTTGATATTCTTCACGTTGCTTTTTTAACTCTTCATTTCTTTTCTTTTCGGCAGCCTTTAAAGCTTCAAGTTCTATTTCACGTTGTTTTGTTAGTAATTTAATATTACTTTCATTCGCGTTAATCCAACAAACTGATTCACCTATATCAGACTGACCCAAAGAATTGAGCACAACATTTAAGAATGTTGGAACAAAAAATACAAAAAAAGCAGCTATAAATCTATTTAAAATTGTTTTAGTAGGTTTCTCATTAGTTTTAATTATAACCTTATAAATATCAATAGTTGCCATTACAATTAAAATAATTGGAACTAATGCTCTAACAATTATTAAAGATCCCTTCACAAAATATATAACTCTTAAGAAATCTAAATCAGAACATACATCCATAAAAATATCACTACCTTCATATAAATTATAACAAAAAAAAGAATATAAATAAACTAACTATTTACATCCATTAAATCCAATTTTAGTAACAGAATATCCTTTAACATTTGTAATCAATTTATCTTCATTTAAAGTATTACTATCAAGAAGATTTTTAAAATCATTTATAATATCATCAATATTACTACTTCTAACATTATAACAATAATCATAAGAACATAAATAATATAACTCTTTATAATTAAGTTCATTCAAATAACTTTGTAAATTAAGTGTAGTAACTTCTTTCGGATCATCGACCATATTGTTACAGTCAATATAAGAATAGCTATTTTTAAAACTTAATATAAATAAAAAAAACAATAATAACAGTAAAGCATACTTCTTCATAACACACCTTACTTTTATTATTGTACAATTTCAAAATATTATTTATTAATTTGTTCAATTAATATATTTTCAATCGTATTCATATCTAATTTTAATGAAATAGATAGTTCTAAAAATAATTTTTTAACGGTTTCATCATAATAGTAAGTATCGATAGAACCGCCTTTTTTCCCGCTATCAAATCTTTTCTTATTTCTTAAATAAGTAGTTTTTAAAATAACTAATAAATCAGATACACTATCAGAAGATAATAGTTTCTTATAAGTCTGTTCCAATGCTTTATCATTGGTAGCCTGAACAACTTCCATATTAGGAATATCATCAATAAGTTTAAGTGCATCTTCACACTTGATAACCGGTCTTATAAATTTAGAATCAGCAGGCAAATTAATTTTTAATGAAGAATCATTAATAAGAGCAATCATATAATATTTATTACCTCTAATCTCTTTTATATCAGTAACCTTTGAAACATCACCTTTATATATTATATAATCATCAATCTTAAACATAATAACCTCCAATTTATAAACCTAAGTTATTATACCATTTTTTCTAAATAATTTCTAACTATTAAGTAAATAAATTGCAAAATTTAAGTATCCCGCATACAATAACCATAAAACATATGGAATTTGTAAATACGCTGCTATTTTATTTTCTTTATAAAATTTAATTATCATAATAACCACTAGAATCAATAAAATAAGTAACCAAATAAATGCAAATAATCTTAACCTTAATCCAAAAAATATTATAGTCCAAAATGAATTAACAATTAGATGCCCAAAATAAATTAAATATAGGTTATCATTTTCCTCACTAACCAAATATATTCCTATTGTATTAAGTAAATATATTATACTCCAAACAACCGGAAATAAAAAACTTGGCGGATATAATTTTGGTAAAACTAAACCATTTACACTATTCCCAATTAGTAATGATGGAATAAGAGGCAAAGCAAATGTAATGGCAAGTAATATTATAAATTTTTTTATCTTCATATAATCACCATTAATATTATAAACATTTGCATCACAAAATATTATAATGGATTAACATGTATTATAGTTAAATATATTTCATCAATTTTGCTAGTTATTTCTTTTTCTAATTTATTTGCTATTTCATGACTATCAAATGTTGACATATTACCATCTACAAATATTGTAAATGAAATCTGATATTGATATCCTACCGGTGTTGTGTTAAAATGTGTAACTTTTTTAATATCAGGATATGTATTAATTATTTTTAATACCTTTTCTACTGACATGTTATCCATAGCTTTATCCATCAAAACATCATAACTTTGAATAAATAACTTAATAGCGCTATAAATAATCCAGCAACTTATAATAATACCTACAATTCCATCAATAAAATAAATATTATAATAAGAACATATTACAGCAATTAAATTAAACAAAGTCAATATACAATCATTTCTATGATCAATACTCACCGATTTAACCAAAATATTATTATATTTTTTATAAATTTTTGAAGAGTAAATATAAAGCACAAATTTAACAAATATAGTAACTAAGCAAACAACTATTAAATATATTGAAAAATCATAATTATTAATGTTCCAAAAACTTAATATAGAACTTTTAATAACTTTCAATGACATAATAATCATCACTACACTTATTAATAATGAATAAATATATTCAGCCTTGCCATGACCTAAGTGATGATCATGGTCTGCTTTTTTGCTACTAATCTTGTTTCCAATAAATGTCATAATTGAAGATAAAATATCTCCCAAACTATTAATAGTATCAGCCATCATAGCCTGACTATTCGAATAAAAAGCAATTATTGCTTTAATTATAAATAAAAATATATTTCCTAAACCTGAAAAAATACTAACCATTTTTGTTGATTTAAATCTATCCACAAATCCTCCATATAAATAAGACATAGATTAAATTAATCTATGCATATTAAATCATATTCTCTATTACCTATATTTAATTCAGCAGCAGCTTCTAATATAAGAGTACCATGTTGTCTTTCTACTCTTTGAACAAAATGATCTCTTCCCTCGTCTTTTGAATTATATATTAGATCAATACAAGCCTGATCAATAGCAACAGGATCCAAACTAGCAAGCATTCCTATATCTTTCATACAAGGATCTTCTGCAACACGACAACAATCACAATCTACTGATAAATTTACCATCATATTAATATAAACTATTTTATCTTTAAATAAGTTTGTAACACTTGAAGCAGCATCAGCCATTGATTCTATGAATTCATCTTGTTGAGCATTAAACATATCTTCATAGCTTCCATTCTCTTTACCAACACAGTGAATATATCTCTTACCATTACTTGAAGCACAACCAATAGATAATTGTTTTAATGCTCCACCAAATCCACCCATAGGATGACCTTTAAAATGAGATAAAACTAACATAGAATCATAATTTTCAATATTTTTTCCTACATAATTTTTCTTAATTACATGTCCATTTGGTACTTCCAAAGTAATTTCACCATCAGCATCCATAATATCAACATCAAAGTATTTACTCCATCCATGTTTTTCCATTAATTCTTTATGTTTTTTAGTCGTATTTCTAGCACCATCATATGCTGTATTACATTCAACAACTGTACCAGCAACGTAATCAATTATTGGCTTAACAAATTCAGGTTTAACATAATTTTGATTACCATCTTCACCAGAATGTAGTTTAATAGCAACCTTTCCATGTAGTTTAACACCTAATTTATCATATAACTTAATTAATCCCTCAGGACTAATATTCTTTGTAAAATATACAATTGATTTAGTCATAAATATTTATCATCTCCTATAACAATAATATCATATCAAATTAATTATTTGAATTACTAATTGAAATAAATCTACCAACATTAGGTTTATATAAAGAATACAAAAAATCAATAATAAATAACGTAAATATATTAATTATTAATACATTGTTAAAAAATATATATAAAATATCTATATAATTAACTGCATGCAAAGATATTAAACTTCCCATAACACCAAAAAAAGTTAAACTTAATAAGCAAATTCTACCATTTATATTTAAAAATTTATTCGAATAATCCCACCATCTATTATTCCATATTTTTTCTTCCAAAAAGGATATAAAATATTCAATAAACCCACATAAAATAAAATTAATAATAAAAAGGAGAAAAAAAGAATTACTTACTTTACTGCTAACATAATAAATTATTAAACCACCAAATCCATAAACAGGTAACCATGGTCCATGCAAATTTCCTTTATTAACAATTTCACCAATTTTAAAAAAGTATAATATAACTTCCCATAAATAACCAATAATGCAAAATAATATAAAAATAAATATAACTTTTATTGTACATCACCATTTATATAATGTGTAATAAATTTATTAATATAAATAAATATATGTTAAAATATAAATAAGAAAAGGAGAATTATGGAAAAATTAAAAGAAATATTAGAAAAAATTTATGATAAAAGTATTTATCTGTTAATAGCGGTTATATTTATCTATATAGGTTTTAAATTAACTGATTATTATACAAAACATCTTCAAAAAAACAAATTACTAAAATTAGAACCTACTGTCAAAAGTTTTATTATAAACATAATAAACATTGTAATTAAATCTATTTTATTTGTTATTGCTGCATCTATTGTAGGAATTCCAACAACAACATTTTTTACTATTTTAGGATCATGTGGTATCGCAATAGGTCTCGCATTACAAGGTGGTTTATCTAATTTTGCAGGTGGCTTAATGTTAATAATTTTTAAACCTTTTAAGCAAGGAGATTACATCGAAGTTTTAAATAATGAGGGAACAGTTAAAAATATAAACATATTTTATACAACTTTAGTAACATATGATAATAAAATAATAGAAGTTCCTAATGGAAGTTTATCTAATAGTTCAATAATAAATTACACTGCTAATGAAAAAAGAAGATTAGATTTAGAATTTTCGACTTCATATAATGACGATATTAAAAAAGTCAAAAAAATAATTTCTGAAATAATCCAAAAGTCAGATTATGTAATAGACAAAGAAAATGTTATTATTTCTTTAGACAAAATGGGTGATAGTTCTTTAATCTATGCTGTAAAAGTATGGGTAAATACAAAAGATTACTGGAATGCCAAATGGTATTTTATGGAAAATATTAAATTAGCGTTTGATAAAAATCATATTGAAATACCATATCCACAACTTGATGTACATCAAAAATAAAAGAAAAAAACTGATATTATAAAATATTTATGATATGAACCCCGTTTCTTGGACATAAGAGAAACGAGGTTTTTATATATAATAATTTTTATAAAAATCAACCACTTTGCACGAAACCAAGATTAATAATCTAAAATTAAAAGAAAAAGACCATTTCTAGTCTTAATTCCTAAAATTTAATTCTTTCTTGAACATATTTAATTGCTTCATCAACACTTAAAGAAATTTGTTCCATAGTATCTCTATTTCTTAAAGTTACAGTACCATTTTCTAAAGTATTATCATCAACAGTTAAACACCATGGAGTTCCCATTATATCTTCTCTTCTATATCTTTTACCAATAGAACCTGCTTCATCATAATCACAATTAAATTCTTTTCTTAGAGTTTTATAAATTTCTCTTGCTTTTTCACTATGATATTTCTTAATTAAAGGTAATACAGCAACTTTATAAGGAGCAATAGCTGGATGTAAACTCATAACTTCTCTTACATCACCATCTTCTAAAGTTTCTCTCTTATAACCATTAAATAATAACGCAAGAACTAATCTATCAGCACCAACAGTTGATTCAATAATATAAGGAATAAATTTCTCATTAGTTACAGGATCAACATATTCCATTTTTTCGCCACTATATTCTTGATGTCTTGATAAATCATAATTAGTTCGATTATGAGTACCATTTATTTCTCCCCAACCAAATGGGAATTTATACTCGATATCACATGCTTCTTTCGCATAATGAGCAAGTTTTTCATGATCATGGTATCTAAGCATATCACTTGGAATACCTAAATCTACAAAATAATTTTTTGCATAATCTTTAAAATACAAATATAAATCATGATCATCTTTCGGATTGCAAAATGTTTGATATTCCATTTGTTCAAATTCAATAGTTCTAAAAGTAAAATTACCTGGAGTTATCTCATTTCTAAATGCTTTACCTACTTGCCCAATACTAAAAGGTAATGTACATCTACTAGTTCTCTTAACATTTAAATAATTAACATACTCTCCTTGCGCATTTTCCGGTCTTAAATAAATCAAACTTTGATTATCTACAACTACACCTCTATTAGTCTTAAACATCAAATTGAAATCTCTTAAATCTGTAAAATCACATTTCCCACATTTTGGACATGGAACTTTATTAAATTTAATATAATCCATCATTTCTTGTTCAGTCATTGCATCAACATCTACATTTGAATCATAGTCAGCAATTAAATTATCAACTCTATATCTACTCTTACAACCTTTACAATCTATTAAAGGATCACTAAATGACTGAACATGACCAGAAGCTTCCCAAACTCTAGGATGCATTAAAATTGATGCATCAACCTGATAAGCATTATCTCTTTCTTCAATAAATCTTTTTTTCCAAGTTGCTTTAACATTATCCTTTAAAACACTTCCTAATGGACCATAATCCCACGTATTTGCAAGACCTCCATAAATTTCACTACCTTGGTAAATGTAACCATACTGTTTACATAAGTTAACAATATCTTTCATTGTAATTTCTTCCATAAATCCTCCTAACAAAAAAAGAATTCTAATATAACATAGAGACGAGTAATTCCCGCGGTTCCACTCTATTTATCCTTATATAAGAATCCCTTTTAATTTCATAACTGATAGGCTTTCCAAACCCGTCTTCGTTTAACAATTTAGATTATACAATATTTATTACTGTTTTTCAATTATTCTTTTAAATTTAACATCACTATTTTTAATATATTCATCAATTAACTTACTTTGTTCCTTTGTTTCTGCATAAGCAGTTATTGCTAAAGTCTTCTTCCAATCTTTTGTATATCCATCAGTTGTTAAATTAGTAATTTTATTTTCCTTAAGCCAATCTCTAAATTTCATCATTACATTCTTATCATCATTAAGGATAATATTAACAAAGACTCTATCTTTAGAAAATTTATTACTAATATGTAATGCTAGTAAAGTACCTATTCCACTAGCAACTGCAATAACATAAATCATTAATTCACCATCATTACTATCAACTACATTAATTAATTTATAAAATATAATTTGACTTATAATTACCGTAATAGACGCAATAAAAGACTTATTTTTTTGAATTAATATAGTCTTACTAGTTCCTAAAATATTATCTATAACTTTAACAATAAATATTAATACTAAATTGATTATAAATTCCTTCATAAAGAAACTTCCTTTCTTAAAACAGAATTTAAAATATACCACATTTGATTATTATATGCAAGTATTAAATTAAATTTTCTAATTACACAAATTATACAGTTTAATAAAACATAAAAGGAATAAATATAACACTTAATTGGAATTAAAATTACACGTTAAATCCACATAAATTTGAGATAATAATATCGTGCTAAGGCACAAAGGAAGGAATGAAATATGAAAAGTAGAGTTAAATGGTTTAACAATGAAAGAGGTTTTGGTTTTCTAGAATATAATAATGCCGAGGATATTTTCGTCCATTATTCAGCAATAAACATGAAAGGATACAAAACACTTGCCGAAGGTGAAAGTGTTGAATTTGAACTTATAAGAACAAATAAAGGATTACAAGCAAAAAACGTAGTTTCATTAAGCAGTGTTGTACCTACAAATGATGAAATATTAATATAAAATCTTCTATGTGGAAGATTTTTTCATTACATTTTTTTTACAGTTATTAAAAATATAAATTTGATATTATATTAATATCTAAAGGAGTAAATATCATGAAACTAGCATATAAAAATACAGAATATAAATTAAAAATAAGTTTAACCAAAAATAAAATTGGACTATTAAATGACGATGTTTGGTGTAACGTAGAACTTACATTAAATAATAATGAGTTTAACTATCATATAAATAGAGAATCACTTAGTAAAAAAGAATTAAATAATATTGTAAATACACTAAAAAAAGGATATTTAGAGAACAAAAAACCACATAAATTATTCTTCATTAAAAATTACTTTACAATTAGATGTTACTTTGTAAATACAGATAAATACATGGCTTTAAATTTAATAAAACCAGAAAATACAACTTTCAAAAATTACAAAATAATTTTTAAAAATAATGAAATATTAGATTTTTTACATTTAATTGAGCAAACATTTGTAAATTAAATGCACATCATAGAGAAATAAAATTTAGTTGATTTTATACTGAATTAATAGTAGAATTATATATGGTGAACATATGACAAAACAAGTTTTTTGGACAAAAACTATTGTTGATACATTCATTGAAGAAGGAAATTTAAACGAAAGACAAATTTACATTATTAAAACAAGAGCATTAGGTTATACAATAGTTAAACAAGCTGAAGAACTTCATTTAAGTATAGACCAAATTAATAAAGACATATCAGATTTAAAAAAAATATATGATGCAACTCAAAGAACTAGCAAAATATTGCCAGTTAGAAAACGTAATAAAGCACATTTATTTGAAGAAAAGTCAGGAAACTGATTTTTTATTTTTACAATTTATTAGCAATATTTATATAAACCTCAACAGGTACGTCTTCTGCTCTATTAGATAATGAAAATCCATACTCTCCTAATAAATTATTTATTAATTCCAAATCGTAACCAATCAAATTATTTTTTAGAGTTTTTCTTTTAAATCTAAAAGCATTTTTAATTAACTTATTAAATTTTTCAAAATTTAATATATTACATTCCTTACTATCTAATTTTATAATAGCACTATCCACATTAGGTACCGGATAAAAAGAATTTTTATTAACATTAAATAATTTATTAATATCATAAAAAGCATTTAATAAAACTGTTATATATCCATATTCTCTATTACCATTAGTACTTGATAATCTATCTGCAACCTCCTTTTGAACCATTAATAAAAGTGATTTAACTCTAATATTAGAAAAAGTGATTTTTTCAATTATTGGTGTAGTTATATAATAAGGAATGTTAGCTATTACATAAATATTTTCATAATTATATTTTTTTACAAATTCATCTAAATTCACATTCATAAAATCTTCATAAACAATTTTTGTCTTGGCATCTACTAATAAATTCAAATATTTATCTAATGTTTTATCAATTTCAAAACATACCAAATTTGCCCTGTATTCTTTTAACTTTTTAGTTAAATTACCACTTCCAGGACCAATTTCAATAATCAAATCATTTTCACTTGGACAAATGCTACTACTTATTTTATCTAATATATTTTTGTCCATCAAAAAATTTTGACCATATTGTTTTTTAAATTTATGATCAATCATAAAAACCTCCTAAAATTTATCTGTTATAACCATTTCTAAGAACACTGTAAGAAATTAATCTTCCTCCAACATATCTAATAGCAGCATCTTCACTTTCCATTAATAAATCTAAATTAGTTCCAGTCACACCTCTATCAAGCACAATTGCCGTAATTGGCTTATTAGAAACAGTATCTAAATTGAATTGAACAATAGAACCACATCTTAAATTACTAGAAGACGCAACAATTCTAACTTCACCATAATCAGCATCATTATAATAAATTGTTCCATCTAAAACATTTTGACCATTACATCCAAGTGTTCCACCACATAAAGGACAATTAGCAGCATACCCAGTTAAGAAACCATTAAAATAATCAATTGGAGTATATATATCATTTTGAATAAACTCCTCTTCCTTCTTAGCTTTCGCAATTAAATCTATATTTTTATTAATACTTTCATTATCAATTTTAGCCTCCTTTTTACCAGTTGAAACACTAGAAGCCAAAAGAACTATAATAATTAAAGTGTAAATTTCAAAAATTACTAAAAATCTATTTTTCAAATTATATCACTACCTTAAATAAATAATAACAAAAGAATTAAAAAAAGTCCATAAAATCGGACTATATATTAAAAACATCATTAAAATTATCTTCTAACGTATTAGCAAGTTCTTCTAATGAAACATTATAAATTAAACATAAATATTCAGCAATTATATTAAGATTCATCGGTTCATTAGGTAATCCTCTAAGCGGAACAGGCGCTAAATAAGGACTATCCGTTTCGAGTAAAATATGCTTTAAATCTATCTCTTTTAGTACATCCTTTAAATTACAATTTTTAAAAGTAAGAACACCACCAATCCCAAGTTTATATCCAAGTTTGATGTATTCTCTTGCCGTCTCCAAACTTCCAGAAAAACAATGTATAATACCTTTACATTTATGTTTCTTTAATAAATCAAGTAAATCTCCAGTTGCCTCTCTAGAATGAATTATTACCGGCAAATCATTTTTTTCAGCTAACTCAAGAAAATAATCTAGCATTTCTAATTGTTCTTTTTTATTTTCCTTATTATGAAAATAATCTAACCCTATTTCTCCAATCGCAATTATTTTTTTATTTTTAATATTTTCATTAATAAATTTTCTAGAATCATCATTAAAATCACATATATTATCAGGATGAATCCCGAGTGCTCCATAAACATTTTTATTATTAATCAGATTCATAACTTCACAATTAGACTTAATATTAAATCCATTAATAATAATTCTTCTAATATTATCTCTTTCAAAATTATTAATCACATTCATAGGATCATAAAACTTATCAGATAAAATATGACAATGAGTATCCGTAAACATAAGAACCTCTCCTCAAACAAGATAATAGCACAAAAGAAAAGATAAATACAAACATTTACCTATCCTTTAACATTTATATATGTAAAATAAATCGATATTATACCAGAAATAAGTTTCACATCAGTCAAAGTAACATTATCTCCATAAATAGAAATCACACCAATATTTACCGAATTAACAATAATAGAACTATCTAAACTTATTTTAATAATTTTTTTATAATTAGAATATATGACGTTATCTTTATCCTTAATAACAAATTCATAGCCATAAATTAAATTAAAAAGAGTACAAATATCATTTAAAAATTTACTATAATTTTCCAAATAAGAATATTTAGAAATACAAATATTATCATCTCTTTGCGTTATAAGTACATTCTCATTATCTTGTATTTTAAGATTATTTCTTAATTCTTTAGGCACAACAATTCTACCTAATTCATCTATTTTTCTTACATATTCATTATTCACATATACCACTAATACTAGTTTGCAATAAATTAAAAATTTTATTCTACTTCATTAATTATTTCTTCTAAAACTGGTACTAAATAATAAACATAATGTTTATCTAAATTAATTAAATTTAATTTAATAATTATTTCCTTATTAAAATATCTTAAACTTAACTTAGGATTAATACTATATAAAACCATAAATAGTTTTTCACCATTAACTTTATTAGAAATATCACTAGGAATATATAATTCTACAAAATTTTTATTTTGAACAACTTTATTAATGTTTAATTTCATAGCTAGTTTTTCAAACCATTCTTCATACATATAAACAATAATTTTCTCATCCAATTTGCCAAAACGATCTTCTAATTCACTCTTAACCCTTAACAAACTTTCCTTATCCGAAATTGAATTAATTAATTGGTGAATCTCAATTCTAACACTTTCATCTTGAACATAATCTTCATCTATATGAGTATTAACATCAATCAATGATTTATCACTGTCATCTTCTTTAATCGGATTACCATTTATTTCCGATACAGCTTCTTCCACCATCTTAGTAAACAAATCAATACCAACAGTTTCTATGAATCCTGCCTGTTCACTACCAAGTAAATCTCCAGCACCTCTAATAGACAAATCTCTCATAGCAATTTTATAACCACTACCAAGTTCAGTAAATTCTTTAATCGCATTTAATCTCTTCTCAGCAACCTCACTTATAATTTTACTATTATTATAAAATAAATAGGCATAAGCAATTTTATTTGTTCTTCCAACTCTACCACGAATTTGATATAACTGACTTAATCCAAAGTTTTGAGCATCTTTTATTATCAATGTATTAACATTCGATATATCTATACCTGTTTCAATTATTGTTGTACAAACTAAAATATCAAATTTATAGTTAACAAAATCATCAATTATCTTTTCCAAATGAGATTTATCCATCTTACCATGAGCAAAACAAATACGTGATTCAGGAACCATTCCTTGTATTTTATTTACTTCATCTTCTATCTTCTCAACATTATTAAATAAGTAGTAAACCTGCCCCTTACGACTTAATTCTTTATAAATAGCCTCTTTAGCCAAGAAATCATTATCTTGAGCCACATAAGTTTGAATTGGATATCTATCTACAGGAGCAGTATCCAAAATTGATAAATCTCTAAGTCCACTCATTGCCATTTTCAAAGTTCTAGGAATAGGCGTTGCAGATAAAGTTAATACATTAATGTTTGTACACATTTCTTTAATTTTTTCTTTTTGGCTAACACCAAATCGTTGTTCCTCATCTACAACAAGAAGACCTAATTTTTTAAATTTAATATTTTCATTAAATAATTTATGAGTTCCAAATAAAATATCAACTTTACCGTCTTCCAAATCCTTAGTAATTCTTTTAAAATCACCAGGACTAGTAAATCTATTAACAATTTCAATTCTAATCGGAAAATTTCTAAATCTTTTTATAGCATTCTCATATTGTTGTTTAGATAAAATCGTAGTTGGACATAGATAAGCAGCTTGATATCCATTAATAACAGTTCTAAAAATTCCTCTAAATGCTACTTCAGTCTTACCAAAACCTACATCACCACAAAGCAATCTATCCATCGGTTTCTTACTAGCTAAATCATTTAATACTTCATTGATACATCTTAACTGATCAGAAGTCTCTACATATTCAAAATCACTAGCAAACATGACTTCTTCAGGCATTTCTTTAAATACAGGACTAGTAATTTTCTTTCTTTCTGAATAAAGTTTAATAAGTTCATCAGAAATATCTTTAATTTTGCTTTGAACCCTTCTTTTAGCCTTAGCCCATGACAAAGAATTTAAAGAATTAATTTTTTGATTTCCGCTACCGGCATCAGCATATTTATAAATAGAACTTATCTTTTCAACCGGAATATATACCTTGTCATTACCAGCATACTTTATAACAATATAGTCTTTATTAAAACCATTTTTAACTAAATTAACTACACCACCATAAATACCAATACCATGTGCCCTATGAACAACATAATCTCCCGGTTTAATATCACTAAAATCCTTAATCTTACGACCTATCTTAATCGGATTATAATAAGAAGCACTAAAATTACTACCAATTATATCATTTTCCGAAATAACAATATATTTATCAAAAACAAATCCATGATTTATCTTATAATCTAGAAAATAAATATTTCCCGGGAAATAATTTTTATCAGAAGATACATCAAATAAATTACTTAAAGTTTCTTTTAACCCTTTAGAATTTATTGCCAAAAACGTAATCATACTATTTTTACGATGATTAATAAAAAATTGTAAATTTTCTAAATTAGAATTAAAATTATC
>CANNTX010000007.1 GCA_947522695.1 uncultured Bacilli bacterium
ATTAGAGTAAGAGAATTCTTTATGAAAGATGCT
The DNA here is from genome assembly GCA_947522695.1 of uncultured Bacilli bacterium. Taxonomy (GTDB): domain Bacteria; phylum Bacillota_I; class Bacilli_A; order RF39; family UBA660; genus CAG-533. Next base: position 34 of record CANNTX010000007.1, read on the forward strand.
TATTCATTTGATAGAGATGAAGATGGATTAGATGTTTCTTATCATAAAATGTATGATGCTTATAAGAAAATATTTGATAGAGTTAAACTTAATTATGCTATAGTTAGAGCAGATACAGGAGTTATGGGTGGAACTTTATCTGAAGAATTTCAAGCAGTAACTGATGTTGGTGAAGATGTACTTGTACTATGTGATAAGTGTAATTATTCTTCTAATATGGAAATCGCTAAAACAGTTATAAGTGATAGTAATGAAGAAACAAAAAATCTAGAATTAGTTGAAACTCCTCATATGGAAACTATTGAAGAAGTTAGTAATTATTTAAATATACCTAAAGAAAAAACAGTCAAAGCAATGATGATGAACATTGATGGTGAATTAGTAGTTCTTTTCTTAAGAGGAGATAGAAATCTTAATGAGAATAAGGTATGTAAGTTATTTGGTGTTAGTGAAATTAATTTTGCAGATGATGAATTGATTAGTAAATCTAACGCTGTACCAGGCTTTACAGGACCAATTAATTTAAGTGGTGCTAAAATTGTTATTGATGATGAAGTTAAATCAATGAAAAACTTTGTTGTTGGGGCAAATAAGAGTGGATATCATTATATTAATGCGAATGTGGATGATTTTAAATATGATATTTGTGCTGATATTAAAGAAGTTTTAGAAGGAGATAATTGTCCTTGTTGTGATGGAAAACTTTACTTTAAAAAAGGAATTGAAGTTGGAAATACTTTTAAATTAGGTACTAAATATTCTGAAAAGTTAGGGTTAACTTATTTAGATGAAAATAACAAGAGTAATCCAGTAGTTATGGGATGTTATGGTATTGGAGCAGGAAGAATACTTGCGGCTGTTGTTGAACAAAACAATGATGAAAAAGGAATAAAGTTTCCAATTGCGATTGCTCCATTTAAAGTAGCTATTGCTCTTATGAATCCGAAAGATGATACTGCTAGTCTAACTGCTAATAAGTTATATGATGAATTAAATAACTTAGGAATTGATACACTTTTAGATGATCGTGATGAAAGAGCAGGAGTTAAATTTAATGATTTAGATTTAATAGGTATTCCAATTAGAATAACAGTTGGAAAGAAAATTAATGAAGGATTAGTTGAATTTAAACCTAGATGTGAAAGCGAATCAAAAGATATTAAATTAGAAGAAATAGTTAATTATGTTAAGGAATATATTGATGCAAACAAGTGATAAAAAAAGAACTATTATAGCAATAATTATAGCGTTTGTTACGATGTTTATAGGATATTTTCTAGCATATAAATTATATACTTTAGTTATGAATAGGTAAATGTACCTATTTTTTTCTTCTTTGCATAGGATATATTGGTGATAAAATATGGATAACTTTGATTTTGATAAAGTTAAAAAGAGAACTAATGTAGATAAAGATACAATTATAAATTTAGCTAAAATGGTTAATGAGAATGGATTAAAAGATGAAAAAACTTTAAGAACAGTTATAAATAAATTAAGTTTAATGACAGGAAAAGATGTAAGTAAAGATTTAGAAGATAAAATAATTGATACTATAAAAGAAGATAAAGTACCTAAAAATGTTAAAGATATGTTTTAAAGATAGCATATCTTTTAATTATACATTTAGTTTACTGGTAAATTAATGTAAAATAATGACAAAATATGGGAGCTTTGCTATAATTAATTTGTGATTATTATGGTAAATATTTATGATTTAAGTTATGAAAAATTAGAAGAAAAATTATTAAGTTTAAGTGAAAAAAAGTTTAGATGTAGTCAAATATGGGATTGGTTATATATTAAAAGGGTAACTAATTTTAATGATATGTCTAATTTAAGTAAAGATACAATAAATAAACTTAATAATAATTTTTCATTTGATTATATAGATATTTTAAGAAAACAAGAAAGTGACTTAACTAATAAATATTTATTTCGTTTAATAGATGGTAATTTTATAGAAGCTGTTCTTATGAAACATGATTATGGTTATTCTGTATGTGTATCTAGTCAAGTTGGATGTAATATGGGATGTACATTTTGTGAAAGTGGAAGACTTAAAAAAGTAAGAAATTTAAATACTTATGAGATAGTTGAACAAATTTTACTTATAGAAAAAGATATTAATCGTAAAATTGATAGTGTCGTTATAATGGGAATTGGAGAGCCTTTTGATAATTATGATAACATTATAGAGTTTATTAAAATTATTAATCATCCTAAAGGATTACAGATAGGAGCTAGACATATAACTGTTTCTACTTGTGGATTAATTCCTAAGATTAAGGAGTTTAGTAATTTAAATTTACAAGTTAATTTGGCAATTAGTTTACATGCTAGTAATGATGAGTTAAGAAGTAAGATTATGCCTATAAATAAAGCTTATCCTTTAAAAGATTTAATAAGTACTTTAAAAGAATATATTGCTAAAACTAATAGACGAGTTACTATTGAATATGTTATGCTTAAAGAGGTAAATGATAGAGAAGAGAACGCGAGAGAACTTGCTAATTTACTTAAGAATATGAATGTTTATGTTAATTTAATTCCTTATAATGAGACTAGTCACATAGAATATAAAAGAACTAATAAAGAAGATATAATGAGGTTTTATGATGTGTTAAAGAAAAATAATATAAATGTTACAATAAGGAAAGAATTTGGTAAGGGTATTGATGCAGCGTGTGGACAGCTTAGAGCAAAAGAGGTGAATAAAGAGTGAAATCATTTTATTTAACAGATACAGGCAGAGTTAGAAGTCATAATGAAGATTCAGTTACAATAGTTAAAAACGCAAGTGGGGAACATTTAATGATAGTTGCTGATGGAATGGGTGGACACCGAGCAGGAGAGATTGCATCAAGCATGGTTGTTACCCAGATAGGAACTAGATTTAGTAATTTATCAACAATAGGATCTAAAATGGATGCCGTTAAATGGCTTAAAGAAAACGTTGATGAAGTTAATGCGAGTATTTTAAAATATGGTGAGGAACATCCTGAGTCAATGGGACTTGGTACAACAGTTGTGATGGCTTTACTTACAAAAGAGTTTCTTATATTTGTAAATATTGGAGATTCGAGTGGATATGTTTTAAAAAATAAAGTACTTCACAAAATAACTAAGGAACATACATTAGTAAATTTCTTAGTTGAAACAGGGGAGTTAACTCCTGAAGAAGCAATAAATCATCCTAAGAAAAATGTATTAATGAAGGCACTTGGAGCTAGTGAAAAACAAGAATTAGATATATTTGATGTAGATCCTAATGTGGATGCTATATTATTAGTTAGTGATGGTTTAACAAATATGCTTACAATGGATCAAGTTGAAAAAGTATTAAATGATGATGAATTAAAATATGAAGATAAATTAATTAAGTTAATTAGGAAGTGTAATGCAAGAGGGGGAACAGATAACATTTCAATTGCTTATCTAGTAAAGGATAGTGATATTAGTGATAACTAAGGGACAAAAAATAAATGACCGTTATCAAATTGTTAAAACAATAGGTGAAGGTGGAATGGCTAATGTTTATTTAGCTTATGATACCATTTTAGAGAGAAATGTGGCCGTTAAAGTTTTAAGAGGAGATTTAGCAAATGATGAAAAATTTGTTAGACGTTTTCAAAGAGAAGCTTTATCAGCAAGTAGTTTATCTCATCCAAATATAGTTGAAGTATATGATGTAGGTGAAGATAATGGTGTTTATTATATTGTAATGGAGTATATTGAAGGTAAACATTTAAAACAATTAATTAAGAAACGTGGGAAATTAACATTAAATGAAGTAATTGATATAATGCTTCAAGTAACAGATGGAATTGCTTGTGCTCATGATTCTTATATAATTCATAGAGATATTAAACCACAAAATATAATGATACTTGATAGTGGAATTGTTAAAATAACTGACTTTGGAATTGCGATGGCTTTAAATAGTACACAATTAACTCAGACTAATTCAGTTATGGGTAGTGTTCATTATTTACCACCTGAACAAGCAAGTGGTAAAGGTTCTACTGTTCAAAGTGATATTTATTCAATGGGTATTTTAATGTATGAATTATTAAGTGGAAAGTTACCTTTTAGAGGAGATAATGCGGTTGAGATAGCTCTTAAACATTTAAAAGAACCTCTTCCTTCAATTAGAGAAGAATGTCCTGATTTACCACAAGCAGTTGAAAACGTTATATTAAAGGCTTGTGCAAAGAATCCAAAAAATAGATATCCAGATGCAAGAAGTATGCATGAAGATTTAAAGACTTGTACATCTCCATTAAGAGCTAATGAGCCTAAATATGTTTATAAATATCCAGAGTTTGATGAAGCAACTACCGAAAGACGTGAAAAAGCAATTGAGAAAACTATGGAATTTAGCAAAATAGAAGAAAGTAAAGATAAAGAGAAAGAAAAAGCATCAGAAGTTAAAGTTAAAAAAATAGATGAAAAAGATATAGTGACTAAAAAAGAAAATAAAATTTTAGTAATTCTTGGTGCTATATTTGCAGGTCTTGCAGTAATTGCGGCTACAATAGTTGGCTTCTTAGTTTTACTTCCTAGTGGAAATGAGATGCAAGTTCCAAATGTTGCTGGTAAAACAGTTGATGAAGCAATAGAAATATTTAATAATATGGGATTAAAGGTTGCAGCAGAAAATAAATATGCTCAAAGTGATGATGTTAAAGAAGGGGATGTAGTTAAGACTGATCCATCTAGTGGAAGAACAGTTAAAAGAGGATCAGAAATTACATTATATATTTCACAAGGAAGTAGTACATTTGAAATAGAAAATTATGTTGGACAAGAAGTTTATGGTGTTAAAGCAATACTAGAAAAGATGCATAATTTGTTTGTAATAATTGAAGAAGATATAGTTGATGATCCTTCAAAGTATGAAGAAAATAAAATAATTAAACAAGATCCAGAGGTTGGAACAAAAGTTAAACCAGGCGATACAATAACTCTTCATATTCCTAAATTAGAAGGTATATATCCTGATTTTACAACTGGTTATACTTTAGCTGATATTCAAGCTTGGGGAGAAAAATATAATATTAAAATTAAAGAGGAATATGTACAAGATAATAGTTATGAACCGGGTGCAATAATTAAACAAAGTAAACAAGCAGGAAGTAAAGTAGTTAGTGGTATGAGTATTACTATAACTATTGCAGAAGAGGAAACAAGTATAGATAATGAACAATAAGCAAGAAGGGAAAATAGTTAGAATAATAAGTAATTTATGTACTGTAAAAGTAGATGATAAATTATATGACTGTAAGCCAAGAGGGAAGTTTTATATTCAAAATAAAACTCCCTTAGTCGGTGATAGAGTAATAATTGATACTGATAATAATTATATATTAGATATATTAGAGAGAAAAAATAGTTTAAAAAGACCAATGATCGCTAATGTAGATCTTACGATAATTGTTACAAGTGTTAAAGAGCCTGATTTAAGTTTATTACTTTTAGATAAGTTATTATGTTTAGTATTATTTAATAAGATTAAGCCAATAATATGTTTTAGTAAGACCGATTTATTAAATGAAGAAGAATATAAAGAGTTTAAAAAAATATATGATTATTATAATAAAATTGGAATTGATGCAATTAAAAATACAGAGGTTGATAAATTAGATAAACTTATTGATGGAAAATTGGTTGTACTTACTGGCCAAAGTGGTGCTGGTAAATCGACATTATTAAATAGAATAAATCCGGAATTAGATTTAGAAACAAATGAAATAAGTAAGGCTTTAGGAAGAGGAAAACATACTACTAGACATACCGAAACATTTAAGTATAAAAATTCTTATATTTCAGATACTCCGGGATTTAGTAGTTTAGATTTACCTGATTTAACTAAAGAAGATGTAAGAAATGCTTTTATTGAATTTGGTAATGATTGTTATTTTAGTGATTGTAATCATTTAAAAGAAAATAAATGTGTTGTTAAAGAAAAAGTTAATGATGGAATTATTTTAAAATCAAGATATGATAATTATGTAAAGATGGTGGATGAGGTTGAAAGTAAGCGTATCATTTATAAAAAATAAATATAATGATGAAAAGAAAACAATTGAAGCAATAAATTTTACAAGTGCTGATTATATTCATGTTGATATAATGGATGGAAAGTTTGTTGAAAATAAAAATTATGATATTAAAGACATTTCTTTATTTTTAAGAGAAAATGTTAAGCCATTAGATGTGCATTTGATGTGTTGTGATTTAGAAAAATATATTGTAGAGTATGCTGATTTAATGCCAGAATTTATTACTTTTCATTTAGAAGCAACTGATAAAGTTAATGAAATAATTGATTTGATTCATAGTTATGGTATTAAATGTGGAATAAGTATTAAACCAAATACGAGTGTTAAAGAATTATTACCATATTTAGATAAGATTGAACTTGTACTTATAATGAGTGTTGAGCCTGGTAAGGGTGGACAAAAGTTTATGCCTATCGCAATTGATAAAATAAATGAGTTAAGAAAATTAAATAAAAATATTATTATCTCAGTTGATGGGGGAATAAATGATGAGACGGTTGGATTGGTAAACACTGATATGGTGGTATCCGGGTCATATGTCTGTATGGGTGATAATTTTGAAAAGAATATAGAAATATTAAAAAAATAATTTATCCGTCAAGCGAACATTTTTCAAATAATTTACAGAAAGACAAATGTTCGCTTGACGGGGGGGTAAACCGAGATATAATTTCACTATAAGATAGGTAGTGAAATTTTTTATGGAAATTAAACATAGTACAAAGATAAAACAAAAACTTATCAATTTTTTTAATTTGATAAGAAAAGATAAAAAAATAAAAGTGTTAACTATAATGCTGATAATAACATTATTTATATTTACATTAGGATATTCATTATCGATGTTTAATAAAAATAAAAGTAATGTAGTAGCCAATATAAAAGTAAATGATTTATCATTTAATATAACAACAAATAGTGGAACAAGTGATGATAGAGTATTACATTTACAAGCAGGTAAAACCGAGTTATTTAAATCTACTATTACTAATATGAATAAAATGAATACAAAATATGAACTTATTTATAAAGTATGTGTAGATGCTAAATGTACTTCATATTTAGATACACTACCAAGTGGTGTTAAAGTAGGACTTGTTTCTACTACAAAATCTAATGTATCTGGATTGTTAGATGCTAATGCGTTTTCTGAAGTTGATATATTAACAGAGAATAATACAAGTACGGATTGTTATATTTTACTTGATTTACAAGCAGGATATGAATGGAATGATTTAGCATTATTAAATATGTTTGATGATTATAGCAAATATGTATCAATAATAGCTTATGTGGATGGGGAAGAGGTAGCTAGTTATCCTAATTCATGTAGCTATACTGGAAAAATAATTGGGTATAGAGATAACAAGAAAATATCTTTAGATGAAAGCAGTGCGGTATGTATAAATAATAAATGGAAAATATCATATATAGGTTTACCAGATAAGCTAGAAATTATTTTTAATAAGGTAGAACTTGCAAGTGATTATCTTGCTTCTTTAGAGAAAACAAGTAATGGTTTGGAAATAGATGATACAACTGACCAAAATTTAAGATATGTAGGTAGCACTCCTAAAAATTATATTTCATTCAATAATGAAACTTGGAGAATAATTGGCGTATTTAATGTGTACGATCTTGAATCGAAATCATATCAGAAAATGTTAAAAATAATAAGAAATGATTCACTAGGAAAATATTCATGGGATACGTCACCATCAGGCACCAATGGGGGGTTTGGAATAAATGAGTGGAGTCAAGCAAAATTAATGACAGAATTAAATACTGATTATATTGATACAAGTAAAACAAGTGGAACAACAACATGGTATGATGGAAAAAATAATTCGAAAAGTGGACTTTATAATTATAATAAGAATATTAAAAGTGAATATATTGAAAAAATAGCAAATGTAAGATGGAATTTAGGTGGAAGTAGTTCATATAATATTTCGGCTAAAACTTTTTATTCTTTAGAGAAAGGTACATTGCATGTAAGTAATCCATCTGATGGAGTTGTAAGAACAAATATGTGGAATGGCAAAATTGGATTAATGTATCCTTCCGATTATGGATATGCATCAACGGATAAAACATGTAGAAGTAATTTGAACTCATCTAATTGTAAAAATAATAACTGGTTATTTAATAGTACATATCAATGGACTTTAACACCTTATGTTGGGACTAATGCTTATAGTGTATTAAGTATTCGTTCTGAGGGATATATAGATACTTATGGTAATAATGTGTTAAATGTTCGCCCTACTATTTTTTTAAAGGCTGATACAATAATATCTGGTGGAACAGGGGAAAGTTCTAATCCTTATCAAATTGCATTAAGCGATTTTGGTATTGATTCATGGAATATAATTGCTTCCAATATTAAAAATGGTAATGCTCTTGCATATAAGGTGGGAGATACCAAGAATGTAGAAATAGATGGAAAAAGTTATACTGTTCGTGTTGCCAATAATTCTACACCAAGTGAATGTAGTGGGACTGATTTTTCACAAACAGCATGTGGATTTGTTGTAGAGTTTGTTGATATTCCTGAAATAAGAGCTATGAATAGTACGGCAACTAATGTGGGCGGTTGGCCGGCTAGTAGCTTAAGAACATATGCAAATAATGATTTTCTTAAAAAATTACCAAGTGATTTACAAAATGTTATTATTGACACAAAAGTTGTGTCTGGACACGGATCAACAAGTGGTGAGGAAAATTTTGTGTCAACTGACAAAATATATTTGTTAAGTTCTAAGGAAATTTGGAATGCTGCTGCTACAATAGATACCGCTTCTGATTTGTCAAGACAGCTAGATTATTATAAATTAAAGGGAGTAACAGGGACATCTTTTAGTGCTGCTATTAAAGTACGTAATGGTTCTAACACATATTGGTGGTTACGCACTGCAATGGTTTCAGATAATTCTTCATTTAGATATGTATATGGCTCTGGGGCAGATAATTATGTTTCTTCAACAAAAGTCTATAGTTTTGCTCCCGCGTTCCGTATAGGATAAATAAAAATATCTAACTTTGATGTTGGGTATTTTTTTCGTAAATAGTCTTGATAAGATAAAAATATGTGTGATATAATTTATTAGAATATAGGAGGATAAAAATGGGAAATATAATGATTAGTATTAAAAGATTTTTAGGAAATAAGAATACAGTTACAATTTTAGGTGTTATTATTGGAATTGTTGTTCTTTATTTTGGTTATAATATAAGAGTTAAACAGGCTGTTGAGCCACAACAAATACCTTATGCGAAGGTAGAAATTGCTAGTAATACTTTAATTACTGATAGTATGATCGGAATGATTAAAGTTAGTAAAAGTTTTGTGGATCAAACTCCTAATTTAGTTACTAGTAAAGCACAATTAATAGGTAAATATGTTTCATATGATACAACTATTGCTGAGGGTGGACTATTTTATAAAACAGAGGTTATGACTGAAGAACAAAAACCTAACTACATTACCGTAGATTTAGAAGAATGTCATACTGTATATAGTTTAGCCGTTAATATGCATACAACATACGCTAATTCAATAATGCCAGGAGATTATATTGATTTATTTGTTTCGGCAACAAATGATAGTGGTCAAGTTATAGTTACTAAATTCATAGAAAGTATTAAAGTTAGAGATGTTAGAGATAGTGATGGTGTTAGTGTATTCTCATCAGCATCTAAGAGAAAAGAACCAGCTGAATTAATTTTTAGTGTTCCAAATAAAATGTTTATATTACTTACTAAAGCAGATCATATTAGATCAAATTCAATTAAGATTTTCCCTGTACCAAGAAACCAAGAATATACAGAAAATCATGGTGAAACAAAGATTACAAGTACAGAAATGCAGGAATTTATTGAAAGTAAATCGGATGATACATTCAACACTATAATAAGTGATATAGATCAAAAATGTTATAATGAGTAGGTGATTGGTTTGAATAATAATTTATTTGATGAATTAGATTTTGGACCCTTGAATGAATTTTTAAAAGATGATAATATTACCGATATTTCTTATAGTAATGGTGGACAAGTTTGGCTTAAAACATTAGATAAAGGTGTTTATAGAGTTGATAGACCAGAAATTAATAATGCATTAATGGAAAAGTTAGCATTCCAGTGTTCAAATGTAATGGGTAAAACATTTAATATGGCTCATCCATTCCTGGATGCTGAGTCTGCTGAGTTACGTATGAACTTTATTCATGAATCTATTGCTACTAATGGAATAGCATGTGTTATACGTAAAACTCCAGCTAAGATTAGACTTAATAAGAATAAATTAATTAATGAGAAATATTGTACTATTCAAATTCATGATTTTTTAATGAAATGTGTTGAAGGACATTGCAATATATTAGTTGCTGGTGAAACTGGATCAGGTAAAACCGAACTTGTTAAATATTTAGCATCACATACAAAAGAAAACGAAAAGATAATTACAATTGAAGATACATTAGAACTTCACTTAGATAAAATTTATCCAAATAGGGATATAGTTGCAATGAAGACAAATAATATTGCATCTTACTCTGATGTTTTAGTCACATGTATGAGACAAAATCCAAAATGGATTTTACTATCAGAGGTTAGATCTGCTGAAGCAGTTATGGCAGTAAGAAACTCAATATCTTCTGGTCATAATATTTTATCAACAATTCATGCAGATAAAGCTTCCAGTGTTCCAATGCGTTTGTATTCACTTTTAGAAAGCAATCAAGATGTTACACAGTTCTTATCAACAATTCATAGATATGTACAATTAGCAGTGTGTGTTAAAGGTTATATGTCTAAAGAATTAGGACGTTTTCAAAGAGAAATAATGGAAGTTTGTGAATTTTATGTAGATGAAAATAATAATCCATGTTCCAATGTTATTTATAGAAAAAATATTGGAGGAGGATTTGTTATTAAAAATCCAACTAAGTATTTGTTAGAATATCTAGAATTACAAGGTGTAATTCTTCCTAGAGATACATTTAATTTAGGAAGTGTTAATAATGGAGATTCTAAAGAAAATATAGTTGAAATAGAAAATAAAAAATAGAAAGGGTAATTTGTTATGGAATTAGTTATATTAATTATAATTGGTATTTTCATTATTACTTATCGTAAAAATGATGGTGAAAAAATATACGAAACATTTTTAAAAGGTGTAACTGGTATCTATGACAAATATGCTCCTTTTTCTTTTAAAACTGTTAGACAAAAATCTATTGAGTTAGGTGAGGAATATACAACTAAACAATATATTACACAGATTGTGTTATTTGGTGGCTTTGGTGCTGGTGTAGGATATTTATATTTTTATAGTATATTTTGGGCTATATTTTATGGCACTGCTGCTGTTTTATTTATTCCTTATTTAGCTTATTTAAGATGTAAAAGAGTTTATAGTGAGTTTGTATTTGAACAAATTCAAGTTTATACAACGAATGTAATTATGGAATTTAATACTACACAAAGTTTTGTTAAAGCATTAGAGGGTGTTAGAGATAGTGGAGTATTAGAAAATCCAGTACTTGATGATGTTAAGAAAATGATTAAAATGAGTTATGATAATGGTACTATTGATGAATCTATAAATTATTTTAATGAAAAATATCCATATTATATGGTTAAAAATATGCATCAATTATTTTTACAAATTACTAAAGAAGGTAGTAGAGATTCGGGAGAAGCTTTAGAAAATATGCTTTTGGATATCGACCAATTAGTAGAAGGTGTTTATAGAGATAAGATGGATAGAGCTAACTTCCATAAGAGATTCTTAACCTTTGGTATAGCACTTTATTTACTTGTTATGTTGACTCAAACGTTGCTTGGAGTAGAAAATTATATTAGCATGCTTAATAAAATTTATGTAGTTGTAATTTTACATTTAATTATAATAGTTAATTCATACTTCTTGCTTAATGGTGAAAAATACTATAATGAAGATACAGGAGGAGAATAGTTATGTTAATAGAGGTTTTAATATTAGGTGTTCTTCTTTATGTAATTCTTGAATATAATGGAAGTATTAGTACTAATAAATTTTTAAATGATAATAAAGATATCTTTATTAAAATGAAAGAAAAGGATTATGATTTTTATTTAAAAGCAAAATATGGAGATGCTGTTGATATTCAAAGTATATATAATGCTAGATTAAGAAATGGTATGCTTGTTATGTTTTTAATGATTCTTTTCTTTATTGCTGATTTATCATATATTAAAGTTATAATAACACTTATTGCAGCGTATGGAGTGTTTAAGTTACCTTATTTTCAGATTAAAAGATATTATAAAGCTCATTTAAGTCAGATAGATATGATGCTTCCTTATTATTTAAAGAGTTTGGAAATATTAGTACAACATTATACTGTTCCAGTAGCACTCGGAAAATCAGTTAATGAAGCACCTGAAATATTTAGAAATGGCTTACTTGAGTTACTTGAAAAAATAAATGCGGGAGATTCTTCAATTAACCCATATATGGATTTTGCAAAAGAATATCCGGTTAGAGATTCAATGAGAATGATGAGATTATTGTACCGTCTTAGTTTAGGTAGTCAAGAAAGAAAACAGGAACAATTACTTACATTTTCAAGAAATATTTCAAGTTTACAACAAAAAGCAAGAGAGAATAGATATAAAGCTAGACTTGAAACTATGGAAAGTAAAACAAGAGTTATGCTTGTTTCAACTACAATAGGTGTTATGATATTATTGGTTATTTCAATAATGATGATATTTACGACAAGATAAAAAGGAGAATTTATGGAAAATATAAAAAAATTTTTAGAGCTTATTTATAATTCAGATAATGGAATGTTGTATTTTTATGTTATTACCGGATCTATTGCATTAATTTTAATTGTATTAATTATTATTAATATTAAGAAAGGTAAAAAACAAGTTCAAGAAGATATTCAAGTTGAAACAAAACCTGCCTCAGAACCAAAAGTTCAAGAGAATATTGATGATAAAAAGGTTGATGTTCAAAATGTGGTTGATGAAAAAATAATAGAGGAACCAAAAGTTGAAGAAGTAATTGAAGAGACAAATATTAGTAATGATATTCCTAAGGTTGAAGAAGAAAAACATGAAGATAATAATGAAGTTAAAGTTAATGATGATGATGCTTTAGATGCACTTTATAAAAATCAAGAAATTAAAAAAAGTAATGAAGATGAAATAGAACTTCCAAAAGTTAAAGAAAATAGTGATTTAAGTAGTGAAAGTTTTATGGAAAGATTAAATGCGTTAAAAAATAAGTAAAACAATGATAATTATCATTGTTTTTTTAGTGTAAAATATGGTATACTCTTTTTAGAATAAGGTAGGTTGGTAACAATGCTAGAAAAAATTAATGAAATAAATGAAAGATTAAAAAGTATATTAAATGATTTATCTAATGAAAAAGATGAACTTAGTTCGGCTTTAGAAATTGTTCAACAAAGAATAGATTCTAAAATAGATGAAGCTAAAGGATATAAAACAAATGTTGATGAGTATAAAGCTAATATTGCTAGTTTAGAAGAGGAAATTGCATCCTTTGAAAAAGATTTAAATGATCTTAAAGAAAATTATGGTAATAAAGGATTAGATGCAATTGTAGAAGTAGGTACTAAAGAAATTAATGCAAAAATTGTTAGTAAACAAAAAGAAATTGCTAAACAAGTTGAAAAAATTAATGAACTTACTGATAGAGCTAGAACTATTAAAGAATTATTAATTAATTTAAAGAAAGATAAGAAAGATAAAAAAGATAGATTTGATTCTGTAAGTATAGCTTTAGAGTATTATAGTGGTGAATTAAGTAGAATTATTGAATATTCTGAAAATAATTCTGAGTCATTAGTTTATTTACCAATCACTGATGAAGAAGTTGAAACAGATGTACCTATTATTGATGAACCAATAGATGATAGTCCTGTATTTGATGAAATAGCTTCTATTGATAAAGAAGAAAGTAGTGAAGATACTGATGAAACTTCAGAAGAAAAGAAAGTTGATGAAGTAGAGGGAAAAGAAACTACTGATACAGAAATATCTGATGAAAGTGATTTAGATAAAGAAGAAGAAAGCCCTGAATTAGAAAGTGATAGTTCATTATTCTTAAAAGATGAAGATATGAATTTGAATTCATTTGATAGTAAGTTTGATTTTAAGTTAGATGATGATAATCAAAATATATTCGATGATAAAACTAGTGAAGAAGATTTAATAAAAGAAGAAGATTTAGAAGATACTCATTTTGATGATACAATTAGTTCATTATTTGCTACTCAAAAAGATGATACAATAGATTTTAAAACATTAAATGATTCTATTGATAAAGAATATGAAAATATATTTGGTAAGCCATTAGAAAGTGATGAAGATACAAGTAGTGAAGTAAATGATTTTAAATTTTTAAATCACAAAGAAGATGGAAATGATCATACTGGATTAACAGACTTGGATATATTTGGAAATAGTAGTAAAAAAAATAGTCCTGATATAGTTAGTAATTTCTTTATTACAAATAAATTAGATTTTGATAGATTTAGTGAAGATAATCAAAAATATATTAGAAATGTATTTAGTCCAATTAGTTTTACTAAAGTATTAGAAGTTTTAAGAAAAAATAATATTGAATTAGATGCTATTTATACAAATCCGAATGTATTTGAAATGGATAGTAGTGAATTAGATTCAATGATAAGTAAATTATTAATTAGTGGTCAATCTGTTCATAATATTTCATTAGTACTTGGTACATTACCTAAAATTAGATTAATTGATTTAAATGAAGTAATTAATAGTTATGGAATGAATGTTAGTAAAGCTGATATAACTGATATTATTATAAAAGCAAAACATTTAAGTGATATTGGAAAGGGTGGTACTTTATAATGGATTATTTAACTGAACTTGGATTAAGTAATGAAGAAATAAGTAATATAAATCCTGCTTTAGTAGAAAGTTTAACTTTGTTTCCTTTAGTTGTAAAAGAAAATTTTAATACGGTTAGAGAACTTAAGTTAACTAATGAACATGATGTTTTTGTTAATCACTTACAAATGTTTTTAATTAATCCAGATAAATTAAGAAATATATTTGCTAAGTATGATAAAGAAGATTTAATTAGATGTTTAGAAAAAAATCATAAAGTTATTGAAAAATTATAAGTGTAAAATAATGTATAATTAATAGGATAATGCTTAAATGTATTATCTTTTTTGATATAATTATGGAGAAGATGGAGATGTAAGAATGAAGTATTTTAAATATTTATTGTTATTATTATTTTGTTTTGTTACATCTGTAAGTGCAGATACTACATATAAACAAGGAGTAATAGCAAAGGGTGTTACTGATGTTTATGTAAGAAAATGTGCTAGTAGTAATTGTGATAGAATTTTAAGTGATACTGGTAGTAAGATAAGTATTTCTTATCCAAGAGCGTTTGAAATAATTGGAGAGGAAGGTAATTTTTATAAGATTAGATTACAGTATAGTGGATTTTGGTATGAAGGATTTATTACTAAAGGAAATAGTTCTATCTCATTTGTAGATGTTAAGGAATATACAGTTAGTGATAGTTTAATTACTGAATATATAAATAAAGGATTTCCAGAATCGTATGCTAAGAGTTTAGCAGTTTTAAAGAGTGTTCATCCTACATGGGAATTTATGCCTTATAATGTTAATGCTACTTTTGATGAAGTAGTTGCTGGAGAAACTAGATATGTAAACCTTAATTTAATTAATGGATCTAATGAAACACTTAGAAGTACTGAAGATGGAGCATATAGCGATGGAAAATGGATTACATTTGAAGGTGGATGGTATGCAGCTAGTAAACAAACTATAAAATTTTATTTAGATCCAAGAAATTTCTTAAATGATGAACGAGTTTTTATGTTTGAAGAACTTGCTTATAAAGAAAGTATTCATACAGAAGAATTAGTACAAACAATGCTTAGAGGAACATTTATGGAAGGTAATACTTTTTATTATAATGATAATAATGAAAAGTTTGAAGTAAGTTATGCTAGAACATTTATGGATTCTGCTAAGAAAAATGGTGTAAGTCCAGTTCATCTAGTTGCACGAGCAATTCAAGAACAAGGAACAAAAGGATCTGTTTTATCAAGTGGAGATAATGCGGAATATCCTGGATATTATAATTTCTTTAATATAAACGCTAGTGGTAAGACGCAGGCTGATATTATTAGATCTGGGCTAGCTTATGCCAAAAAGAAAAATTGGAATAGTCCTTATGCGGCAATTGTTGACGGGGGAAATTTATTAAGTAGATATGTTACTGAATATAAACAAAGTACATTATATTTACAAAAATTTGATTTAGCTGGAGAAACTTATTATAGTACTCAATATATGCAAAATGTAAGAGCACCTTATAGTGAATCATTTAATTATTATGAAGGTTATTATGATAATGGTTTAATTGATACTGGTTTTATATTTTCAATACCGGTATTTAAGGGAGATATGCCTACTTTAACAACGTTAGATGTTAATTATAATGAAGATAATACTTTAGCTAGTTTAAGTGTTACAGGTTGTAATTTAATGCCATCATTTACAAGCAGTGCAACTAATTATACATGTTATATTTCTAAAGATGTTAATAAAGTAACTGTTAACGCTACTGCTACTAATGCTAATGCAAAAGTTGAAGGAATTGGTGAGAAAACCTTAGATAATGATGAAACAAAACTTGATGTTGTTGTAACAAGTGCATCAGGTGATAAAAAAACTTATACAATATTAATTCAAAAAAGAGAAGAAATATTATATAGTCCTGATGAAGTATTATCTAATTTACAAATTAATATAAAAAATAATTATATAAGTCATTTTGATGATAATATAGATGCTAGTTCATTTATTAGTCAGATAAATTTAAATTATCCAACGATGATAGCAGAAATTAGCGAAAATAAAATATTATCTACTGGAATGACATTAAAATTAAAAGGCAATGGAGAGAAAGCTTATACTATTGTTATATATGGAGATAATAATGGTGATGGAAATATAGATATTGTTGATTTACTTAAAGTACAAAAAGATATTTTAGGGGTTAATAAATTAACTGATGGTTATAGAGAAGCGGCTGATGTTAATAAAGATGGTGTGGTTGATATAATTGATTTACTTAAAATTCAAAAACATATTTTAGGTGTTAGTAAAATAGAACAATAGGAGGAATATATGAAAAAATATATAATAATGTTTATTATGTTATTGTTACCCTTGAATATTTATGCAGCAACTGGATCAATAAAAGCTAGTAGTAGTTCAAGTAATGTGACAATAAATAATACTTTTACAGTAACTGTTAAGGTATCTTCTAGTGGTAAACTTGGTTCATGGCAATTTGGCGTTTCTTATGATAAATCAAAATTATCTTTAATTAGTGGTGAACCTAGTGTTGTTCAATATGGTGATGGAGTTATTTCATCTAAGTCATATACTTATAAATTTAAGGCTATTGCAGTAGGAACAGCAACTTTCAATGTTGAAAATACTAAATTAGTTGATTGGGATAGTGAAAGTGTTGTAGCAACTAGTGGATCTACTATTAAAATTAATATTAAGGAACCTGTTATAATTAATTATTCTTCGGATAATAATTTAAAATCACTAAGTATAGATGGATTTGAAATAAGTCCTAAATTTGATCAAAAGACTTTAGAATATACTAGTCTAGTTACAGCTGATACTACAAAGATTAAAATTAATGGTGAGGTAAATGATAAAAAAGCAAAAGTAAGTGGTTTAGGCGAGTTTGACGTTAAAGAAGGATTAAATGAGTTTAATATAGTTGTTACTGCAGAAAATGGAACAAGTAAGACTTATGTGGTTAAGGTAACTGTTTCTGAAAAAGATCCTATTGTTAATAAATTTAAAAATGGTGAATTTAATATATTAAGAAAATTACCGGAAAATTTACCAACAAATTTTGTGGCTTCAACTATTAAATTTAATGAAGAAGAGGTTGCTTGTTTAAAAAATGATACTTTAAATTTAACATTACTTTATTTAAGAGATAGTAATAATAAAGAAGGATTTTATATTTATGATGAAGTTAATAATGAAGTAAGTTATTATAATGAAGTTGGATCAAATGATTTTAAAATATATTTAACTAATAAAGAAATAAATATTAAGAATTTAATTAAAGAAGAAATAACTATTAATGATGAAAAGGTTTTTGGATATAGATTAACTAAAGATAGTAATAATTATGTTATTAGTGGCACTAATATTTCAACAGGTAAAAATGAATTATATTTATATGATAGTGTTAATAAAATAATATCTTTATTTAGTCAAAAAGATTTTGAAACTTTAAATGATAGTAATAAGTTATATATGTATGTTTCTATTGGTTTAGGTGTATGTGTTGTTATACTTTTATTAGCACTTATTCTTATAAACAATAGTAAAAATAAATTAGCTAAGGTTTTTATGCAAAAACAAGAGGAAATGGTAAATCAGATAAATAAGGAAAAAGAAAATAACGCTAATAAAAAGAATAAAAAAAGAAAGAATAAGGAAGATAAAAATTTAGAAACTGATGAAAGTAATGAATTAAAAGATAATCAAGAAGAAGAAAATATTTTAGAATAAATTCTTCTTTTTTATTTTTGCCAATTTTTAATAAGTTCTAATAACGTCAAGTGAATGTAAAACTTTTAAAAAATAACAAGTAAAATGACACCTTTTGGGTAATAAGAATATATAGAGGCGCAAATTGTAAGTACTTTTTGGTACTTACTAAAAAAATAAATGGAAGGGAGTTATTTTATGTTTAATTTAAAAGTTATGTTGTTATTTCTGTAATCTAAGTTAAAGAAAAGGAAGTGGTTTAAATGCATGAATTGATTAAAGAAAAAACAATATATGGTATTACGTTTAAAGTTATTGAAGATAATATTAAAGTGGATAAAGATTTTCAGATACCTTTAATAGAAGATAGATCATTTAGGTATATTTGTCATGTTTATCCTAAAGTTATTATTAAGTTTTTAGCTGGTGTATGTAACATTGATGAAAATTTAATTGAATCAGCTTATTTTGTAGATACAACAATGCCTGATTTAAGATTTAATGATAAGAAAATTGATGCGTTGACTTACTTGTTAGTATCCCACCAGAAGAATATATTAATATAGAGGCTAATACTTCAAATGGCAAGAGTATCTTAATTAAGAATACAAATTATATGTTTAGGTTTATATTAAGTAAACAAAAAACTGGAAAAGAATTAAAAAGTGTTAAGTTATCACAAGTAAACTTTGATTTATATTCAGAAAAGTTTATGGGAGGGATAGTAAATATATATACATCAAGAAATAATTTAAATAATAATATCTTACCAGAAATGCCTGTTGTAGTACATATAGGACTTGATAAAGTTTATGATAATCCGTATAATGAGAATATAAGTAACTGGAATAAGAGGTTCATGAAAATCTTAACATCAAGAAGTATAAAATATACGGAAGAATTAGCAGGAAAATATAAGGATTTAAAGGAGGTTGCGAGACTTATGAGGGAATATTCAGAAGATACATCTAACTTAATATATTATGATAAAGAAGCAATGGATGAAAGTATAAGAAAAACTGACCTTAAGTTTGCAAAAGAAGAAGGATTCGATGATGGTTTTGATAGTGGTGTTGAAGTTGGTGAAAGTAATAAGACATTATCAATAGCTAAAAAGTTATTAGAAAAAGGGATACCTATAGATATAATATCTGAAACAACTAATTTAAATAAAAAAGAAATATTAAAGTTGCAAAACAACCAATAATATTTCTTTTTTTAATAATACTTTATTTTAATTTTTTATATAATTTGATATA
The DNA here is from genome assembly GCA_947522695.1 of uncultured Bacilli bacterium. Classification (GTDB taxonomy): domain Bacteria; phylum Bacillota_I; class Bacilli_A; order RF39; family UBA660; genus CAG-533. The sequence goes on from CANNTX010000007.1 coordinate 19,994, forward strand.
CTAGTAAAAGAATAGGGGAAGATAAATGTGTTACTTGATAGATATGAAACTAAATTAATTCAATCTGGATTAAAAATGGTAATGTATGTTGCAGTTAGAAAACTATTTAAATGTGATGTTTATTTTATGCATTCATTAGATAAAGGATTATATTGTAAAATTCAAAGTAAAAATAATTTAAATAATGATGATATTAATAATTTAAAAGAAATGATGGATGATTTAGTAAGTAAAGATTTAAAGATTACTAAAAAAGTTATAACTGTTAAAGATGCATATAATTTTTATATTAAAATAAATGAAATGGAAAAGGCTAATAACATTTTATATTCTAATGATAAAACTGTTACTATCTATGAATTATGCGGATATTATAATTATTTTTTAAGTGATATGCCAGAGTCTACAGGAAGTCTTAAGAATTATATATTAAATTATTTAGGAGATAATAGTGTGGTGTTATCTACTCCTTATTTAAGTGATTTTTCACTTCCAACATTTACTAATCAAGATATGATTTTAAAAAGTTTTAGTGATTATAAAAATTGGTGTAATTTAGTACATGTTAATTATATTTCAGATTTAAATATGTTAGTTTCAGAAAGTAAAATAAAAGAATTTATTAAGAAAAATGATATAATGATGGATAATCAAATATATGAACTAGCTAATTTAATTAGAAAAGAGAATAAAAAATTAGTACTTTTAGGTGGACCATCATCATCTGGTAAGACAACAAGTACTAAAAAATTAGCACTTTATATGAGTGCGATAGGTCTTAATCCGATATATCTTGGGTTAGATGATTATTTTAAAGAGAAAGTTGATTCTCCTAAGTTGGAAAATGGTGAATATGATTTTGAATCAATTGATTGTATAGATTTAGATTTATTTAACAAACAACTAACTCAAATTTTAAATGGTGAGGAAGTAAGTGTTCCAACTTATAACTTTGTTGAAGGAAAGAAAGAATATAAGGGAAGATTAATAAAATTAAAAGAAAATGACATAATACTTATTGAGGGATTACATTGTTTAAATGAAACTTTAACTAGTACAATTCCTAAAGATGCTAAATTAAAAGTTTATATTAGTCCTTTTATGCCTTTATCGGTTGATAGACATAATCATATTTCGACGGTTGATATTAGGCTTCTTAGAAGAATAGTTAGAGATAATAGAACTAGAGGATATAATGTTCAAGATACATTAAAATCGTGGGATAAAGTACGTAATGGGGAAATAAAATATGTTTTTCCATTTACTAATCAAGCTAATGTAATACTTAATACGGCATATACTTATGAAATGGGATTATTAAGAGTTTATGCTGAACCACTTCTTTATAGTGTACCAATAGATTCTAAATATTATAATGAATCAAGAAGATTAATAGATGAATTACAAATGTTTTTTCCAATTCCTAGTGAATATATTTCTGATAGTAATATATTAAGAGAATTTGTTGGAGAAAGTTATTTTGAAAGAGGATAAAAAATGAAAAAGGTAGTACTATTTATAATAATGTTTATTCCTTTTATTGTATATGCAGATGTTCAAGTGAATAATGATAATTTAAAAGCAGCAGTTGAAGAATATAATCGTTCAGCTGAAAAATTTTCCATCATAACTGCAGAGCATAAAGAAGAAGAATTTAATGTTGAATTTGATTTTGATAACAATAAATATTATGTGACAAATGGAAATCGAAAATATGAAGCTAATTATGAATTTATCGAAAATGGTGTTAAAGTCAAATATATTTATGATGTTACCAAGGGATTATCATATAGTGAAAGTTATTACAATGATGCCAAAGTGTATCTTGGACGAATTATGTATCAAATTGTAGAGTATATAAATGGTATAGATTATGATAATACATATGGTTTACTTACCTCATATTTTGCAATATATGGAGGAGATTTAGATATTGATATCGATACAAATTCTTCTTATATTATTTATGATGACACGAACGACGATGATACATCCACATTTATTTGTGGTGAAAATAAAAAATGTATACCGCAAAGCAAATATGGCGATTATGCAGTAGAAGTTGCTAAAAATGATTCTAAATTTTATACCTCATTAAATGATAAAAAAAGTTCTGATGGAACAGTTATGGTTAATTATAGTGTTAAAACTGATACAGAGGATAAATTTGAAATGGATTGTATGTTAACTATTTATACAGATGGAAGTTTTGAAAAATTAAAAGCATCTTTTGACGAGCAAGATAAGAAAAATAATGAGGATAACAAAGATACTGGAGACAATAAAGATAATAATGTAGATAATAAAGATACAAACACTTCTGATATTAATGAATCAAGTAAGGATGAAGAAGTAACTGAAAATCCTAAAACGGGAATAATAGATAATGTGTTATATTTAATGGTTGTTATGTTTATTGTTTATGGATTATGGCTTGGTATAAAAAATAAAAATATATTTAATAAAATATAGGAATGAAAGAGGTTAGAAAATGAAGAAAAGAATAGCAATTAATGGTTTTGGTAGAATTGGTAGAATAGCATATCGTTTACTTTTAGGAAGTAGTGATTATGAGGTTGTTGCTATAAATTCAAGAGGAACTGCTGAAGATAATGCTTATTTACTAAAATATGATACTGTCTTTAGAAAATTTGATGAAAATATTACAGTGTTAGATGATGGTATTATGGTTGATACAACTTTTACTAAAGTGCTACAAATTGATGATCCCGAAAAATGTCCTTGGAAAGAATTAAACGTTGATTTAGTTTTAGAATGTACAGGTGCTTTTACTAAAAAAGAAGATGCATATAAACATATTTTAGCTGGAGCTAAACATGTAATTATTTCGGCTCCTGGTAAAGATGAAATGAAAACTGTAGTTTATGGAGTAAATGAGAATATTTTAAGTAGGGATGATGAAATTATTTCAAGTGCTTCTTGTACTACAAATTGTTTAGCACCAGTTCTTAAGGTAATAGAGGATAATATTGGAATTGAATCTGGTTTTATGTCAACAATTCATGCATACACTAATGATCAAAATACTTTAGATGGATCACATAAAAAAGGAATTAAATCAAGAAGAGGAAGAACAGCCGCTTCAAATATCATTCCAACTAGTACAGGAGCAGCAAAATCTATTGGTGTAGTTATTCCAACACTTAGCGGTAAAATGGATGGTGTTGCTTATAGAGTTCCAGTTATTGATGGTTCTATGGTAGATGTAACTTTAACATTAAATAGAGCAACAAGTGTAGATGAAATAAATGATTTATTTAGAAACAATATGAATGAAGTATTAGATTTTACAGTAGATCCTGTTGTTTCATGTGATGTTATTGGAAGTACATGTGGAGCGTTAGTTGATGGATTATCTACTAAGGTGTTAGATGTTAATAAGAAACAAGTTAAAATAGTTGCTTGGTATGATAATGAATATGGATATACTTCTCAAATGATTAGAGTTATGGATAAATTATTAAAGTTATAATATGAAGACGATAGTTGAATATGATGTTAAAGGTGATACATCAGGAATGATTAGATGTTATCCTAAAAATAATAAATTAGTTAAATTTAAAGATATTGTGCTAGATAATTTAGAAAGTTATAGTGATTATCATAAGAGTAGTTATAGTTTATGGGAAAAATATGATGAATTTATTGATAAAGTATTAGAAAATTATAGTTTAGATATTGATTTAGAAAAATTAAATGATAATAAGTTAGAATATATTAAAATGAAAAGTAATTCTTCATTTTATACTGAAGATGATTTTAATACTTTAATTAATAATATTAATGATGAATATAAAAAAATTATTGAAATTATTGAAACTAAAACTGATAAAAAGTTTGGAAAAGATTACATATTATTGTAATTTTTTTTTGATGTGATAAAATTATATGTATGAGTTACATTAAAGGAAAGTTTAAACATATTATTTTTGAATCAGAATCGGGCTATAGGGTTGGTCTTTTTAAAGTTAATGAAACAAATGATGAAGATATACCAACAAATAAACAAATTACTTATACTGGTTATTTTATGAAAACTAATGATAATGATACTTATATATTAAATGGAAAGTATATTTTTCATGATAGATATGGTTATCAATTTAGTACTGATAATTATGAAAAAGTTGTTCCGGAAGGAAAAGATGCGATAATTGATTTTTTAACTAGTTCTTTTGTTAAGGGATGTGGAGAAGCAACTGCTAAAAAAATATATAAAGTTTTTGGTAATGATAGTTTATATAGAATTAAAGAAAATAAAAGTAATTTAGAATTAGTTGAAGGAATAAATGAGAAGAAAAGAGAGCAAATATATAATTCAGTATGTAAATATTTTGATAATGATGCTTTAATAGTTGAACTTAAAAATATGGGATTTAGTGTTAAAGAAACAATGAATTTAATTAATAAGTTTGGTAAAAAAATTAAAGATATAATAAATAAAAATATTTATGATTTAAGTGATGAAGTTAATTTTAAGAAATTAGATGAAATATTTTTAAGTAGTAATGATATAGAAGATGATAGAAGGGTTAAAGCTTGTTTAATTGAAACTATGAAATATTTAACATTTAGTACTGGTGATATTTATTTATATAAAGAAGAAATATGTGCTGGTTTAAAAAAGTTGTATGGAATAAATGTTGATATAGATAGTCAAATTAATTATTTATTTAATACTGGTAGGGTTGCTGTTAAAGAGGATAAAATATATTTAAAAGAAGATTATGATGATGAGGTGTATATTGCTGATTATTTAACTAAATTATTTAAATTAAGTAGTAGAGTAAGTAATATAGATAGATATATTAATAAAGCGGAAAAAGTTCTTGATATAAAGTATAATGAAGAACAAAAAGAAGCAATTAGTAAATCTTTAATTAATAATATAAGTGTTATTACAGGAGGTCCTGGAACTGGTAAAACAACTATTATTAAAGGAATAATTAAAACGTATTCACTTATTTATAAAGTTAGTGAAAATGCGATTAAAGAGCATGTTTTACTATTAGCACCAACTGGAAGAGCTGCTAAAAGAATGAGTGATTCAACTGGATATCAAGCTAGCACTATTCATAGATTCTTAAAATGGGATAAAGAAAATAATGTTTTTAATATAAATGAATTAAATAGTGTACATTATAATTTAATTATAGTTGATGAATCTTCAATGATAGATAACCATTTAATGGCATCTTTATTTAGAGGATTAGATATTTTTAATACACAAATTGTTTTAGTAGGTGATGAATATCAACTTCCTTCTGTTGGGCCAGGATTAGTTTTAAATGACATAATAAACACTAATATACCGCATATTAGATTAGAAAAGATTTATAGACAAAGTGATAAATCATATATTCCAACTGTTGCTAAAAATATTAAAGATAAAGTTATGGATATAGTTCCTAGTGGAGATGATTTTAGTTTTATTTCTTGTGATAATTTAAATATAAAAAATATTATTATTAAGTTGTTAGATAAGATGCAAGAAAAAGGTATTGATGTTAGAAATGTTCAAGTTTTGGCTCCTATGTATAAGGGTGAAAATGGAATTGATAACTTAAATATTTTATTACAAGAATACTTTAATCCAGTTGTTAATAAAAAAGATGAATTAAAAGTTGGTCCTATTACATATAGAGTAGGAGATAAAATGCTTAATTTAGTTAATGATGTTGATAATAATATCTTTAATGGTGATATAGGGTATATATGCGAAGTAAATGCAAATTCTAAAAAAGATATATTAAGTATAGATTATGATGGAAATATAGTTGATTATAAAAGAGAAGATTTAATAAGTATTAGTCATGCTTATGCTATTACTATTCATAAATCACAAGGATCTGAATTTGATTATGTTATTATGCCAATGTCATTAAGCTATAATAGAATGCTTTATAATAAGCTTCTTTATACAGGGGTATCTCGTGCTAAAAAATCACTTATTTTAGTTGGTAGTAAGGATGCTTATTTAAAGGCTATAAATAATGATTATAGTTTTAAGAGAAAAACTACTTTAAATGAATTAATTATGAATAAACTTTAAAATTTTGATCATAATAATAATGGTGATAAAATGAAAAATACAATGATGATGATGGTAGGTGCAGCTGCTGGTATAGGTTTATATATGGGTGTAGAGCAGATGACTAAAAATAAAAAAGTTATTAAACGTAAGTTAAATACCATTATTGATGATACAGCAGATTTAATAAGTTAATAAAAAAACTATAGAGATAATGTTTCTATAGTTTCTTTTTTTTCATTAGTTTCAATTTCTTCTTTTGCTTCTTCTTCTTTTGCTTCTTCTTCAATTTCAGTATCAGCTTCATCATCAGATTCAACTAATTTTAATATTTCTTCTAAAGATGTTTCTCCAGATACAACTTTTAATAAACCATCTTGGAAAAGAGTAGTAGTTCCTCCTTTACCGTAAACTAGTTTTCTTAATTCTTTTTTATCTGAGTTTAAAACAATGGCATCTTTGATATCTTGATTAATAAGAAGTACTTCTTGAACAGCAATACGTCCTTTATAGCCTTGATAACATTCATCACAACCATGTGGTTCATATATTTCGTTTATTTCTAATCCTAAGTTCTTTTTAAATAATTCTCTTTCATATTCGTTGGTTTCTCTTAAAACTCGACATTTTTTGCATAAACGTCTAGCAAGTCTTTGAGAAATAATTCCTGATAAGGCAGCACCAAGTAAATATCTTTCTACATTCATATCTGTTAAACGTTCAATTGTGTTTAGTGAGTTATTAGTGTGGATGGTAGATAGAACTAAGTGACCAGTAATTGATGCACGAACAGCTATTTTTGCAGTTTCATCATCACGAATTTCTCCGATCATTATAATATCGGGGTCTTGTCTTAAAATACTTCTTAAAGCAGCAGCAAACGTTAGACCAACATCAGAGTTAACTTGAACTTGATTAATTCCTTCAATATTCATTTCTATAGGGTCTTCAACAGTTATAATATTTGAATCTTCAGTATTAAGTCTTTGTAAGATTGAATATACGGTAGTTGATTTACCAGTACCAGTAGCACCTGTTACTAGAATAATACCATTAGGAATTTCAACCATTCTTTTTACTTTTGATAAGTTTTCTTCACTAAAATCTAATTCTTCAATTCCAGCTGCTGACATTTTATAATCTAAAACACGAATAACTATTTTTTCTCCTAGGTTAGTTGGTAAACATGAAACACGTAAATCAACATCAATATTATCTAAACTATTTTTGATGGCACCATCTTGAGGAATTCTTGATTCAGTAATATTCATTCCTGATATAATTTTAATTCTAGTTATAATGTTTTTTTCAACATATAAAGGAACCATGCTATAATCTTGTAATGTGCCATCGATACGAACTCTTATTTTTAAGCCTGTTTCCATAGGATCAAAGTGAATATCTGATGCCTTCATTCTGATAGCATCGACAATTATAGCGTTAACTATTTCAGTAATAGGTGTTTCTTCATAGTTAAAAACAACAAGTTTAGAGACTGGGTCTATAAGATCTTGTGGATTTAAAGTAACGTCATTAATAAGTTTTTCTTTATTTTTCTTATCTTCTTTCATTTCCAATCTCTTTCTATTCTATATTTAATTATATCAATTTTTATTTTTGATATCAATATAATAGAACGTATTTATTTAAATCTTATGATTAATTTATGATAATGTTTTAAGTAATATCTTTGGAAAATGTCTCAAACCTAAGTTTGACAGTTGTAACATATAAGAATTCCTTTATTCCTAATTTTATGTGGGATTGAAAGAGATTTTTGAGTTTAGAAAGTGTTAAATTACCTTGTTAAAATTGGCTATGCTGTTTATATTTTTTGTTAAATCATGGTTTGATTTTCGCACTGTAGTAATAAAGTATTCAATTGATGAGACTACTAAAGTTAGAAATGTAAATAAATATTTTAATTTTATTATTCAGAAACTTACTATACAAGCAAGAAAAAATTATCCTATTTTAAATTAATATGTAAAATTAGATTTGGTGTCTGATTTTTAATTTGGAAATGGACTAAATTAATAATGTGTGTTATCCTATTATTATAGGAGGATAGAATGGAAAGAGTAAAACATTTTTTAGGGATTTTGGTTGCTATTTTATTTTTGCCGACAATAGTATTTGCTGATGAGGCTTATATAACTTATAGCGATATTAAGTGTAATGGGCAAAGCGTTATGGTAGGTGGCTTTTTATACGATTCTACTACTAATATTGGTGAGTATATTGAATACTCAATGAAAGGTCAAGAAGGCAGTAAGTATTCATTTGTTATTACCGGACATGACATTGCTGATGATAATGCAGAATACACTTTGACGCTAGTTTCAGATTTTAAAGATTTCAAAAAAACTTATACAGGTGCTGAACTAAAAACCGGAATAACTATTTCAGGTGAAGACGGCAATGGCTCTATGATTAGCAAAATAGTTGATAAGAATAATAAAATACTTAAAAATAAATCTACCACTCCTGATACTGGAATAACTAAATATTTTAAAGAAACAAAATTTGTATTTAATTACAACTTTAATACCACTGAATTAGATGCAGTATATAATTCCATGCTAACTAACGGAAAAATCAAATTAAACATTGTTGACCCAACCGATGATCTTGATTTGTCTGAAACTTCCATAAGCGTAGCACTTAAAGAATATGAAACAGAACGATATAGCATATATGGTAACTGTTATGAAAAAGATAAATGCTTTGTTTTTATCACAGACACAAAAGATTATAGTAAGCATAAAGAATATAGTGCTAAGTTTGAATTTGTAATACCTAACATGCTAATAAAAAACAGAATTGATAGTTATGCAAAATCATTTAAATATGAAGAAATGCACCCAGAAAAATATTTATTTACAATGGAAGACTTAGAAACAATTAACTATAAATACGCTTTACCAAACTTTGGCGATATTGATGGACTTAATGCAATCATTAACTACTCATCTGAGTTTCAAAACAAAATAGGTTATACAAATATAGGAATAAAATTAGACACAAGAGCTGGATGGGATGATAAATTCTCAAGTGGCTGCTTTGGCTTTTTGAATCTCTTATATGATAACATCATTTATTCAACAGTTAAAATTGCTGGTGTAAAACAAAACAATGTTTTATACGTACCAGATGAAACTAAAGACACAACAGAAGCATACATTAATGCAGCCCTAGAAAGAATCAAAAAATATATACCTAAAGCAGAAGTAAAAATAGAATATGCTGGTCAAATTGACAAAACAGAAGAATACGGGGTATTAGATTTAGAAGAGATTGTTGACGTAAGTAAAACGCTAGATGAATATTATAAAGTTACTATCGGTGAAGAAGAATATTATTATTTTATTGCTAAAGACTCATCAAAAATGAGAAAACCTATGATGAATACAGTTGACGTAGATACCGATATTTCAATTAAAACAGAAGCATCAGAAGTTCCACTAGACTCAAAAATAAATACAATCGTAATTGATGCTAAAAGTGATGAATATAAAGAGTTCTTAAAGAAAGTAAATATTAATAATGGTTTAGTAGTTGATTTAAAGTTATTTTCTGATTCAATTAATAAAAATATTTCTAAATTAGAAGATGGTGTATTTAAAGTTTATATACCACTTAATGATGAACTTAGAAAATTGGATTTAATAGCTTACTATGTTAAAGATAATGGTGAGATAGAGAAACATGATGTAAAAATAGAAGGTGATTATTTAGTATTTGAAACTGATCACTTTAGTACTTATGTAATTGGTGGTAATAAATTAGAAAATCCTGCTACATTAGATAATGTAATTACTTGGATTATTACTACTGGCGTATCATTATTAGGACTTGTGGGAGCGGTACTTTACAAAAGAAAAGAAATAAAGTTTTCATAAGGTTTATTCTAGCTAATACTTGTAATTTGATAAAAAATAATATATACTATCATTAAGTTTTCAATGAAGTTTGAGGAGTATTACATTAAATATTTAAAGAGAGTTAATGGTTGGTGGAAATTAATAATAATTTATGTAAGAAGGTTGCAAAGTGAGAAAAATCGCTATTTCAGCGTTAAAGAATTAAAGATAACTAATAGTTATAAATTAAGGTGGTACCACGGTAATTTCGTCCTTAAATTTATAACTATTTTTTTATAAAGGAAAGGAAGATTAAGATGTTAGATACAAAATATAATCATGATTTAGTAGAAGAAGGAAAATACGAAAAATGGCTTAATAAAAATTATTTTAAATGTGATGAAAATAGTTCTAAGAAGCATTACTCTATCGTATTACCACCTCCAAATGTTACAGGGGTTCTTCATTTAGGTCATGCTTGGGATGTTACTTTACAAGATATAATGATTCGTTATAAAAAAATGGAAGGTTATGACTGTTTATGGCTTCCAGGAATGGATCATGCTGCTATTGCAACTGAGGCAAAAGTTGTTAAAAGACTAAAAGATAGTGGTATAAATAAATATGAGTATGGAAGAGAAAAGTTTTTAGAAGCTTGCTGGGATTGGACTCATGAACATGGTGATATAATTCGTAAACAATGGGCTAAATTAGGTATATCTTTAGATTATACTAAAGAAAGATTTACATTAGATAAACAAATTGAAAATGCTGTTAAAAAGGTATTTGTTGATTATTATAATGAAGGTTTAATTTATCGTGGGGAAAAGATTATTAACTGGGATCCAGTTGCTAAGACTGCTTTAAGTAATGAAGAAGTAATTTATAGTGAAGAAGAAAGTGCTTTTTATCATTTAAAATATGTATTAGAAGATGGTACAAGTTTTTTAGATGTTGCAACAACAAGACCAGAAACTTTATTTGGAGATACGGCTGTTGCAGTTAATCCTGAAGATGATAGATATAAACATTTAATTGGTAAAAATGTTGTACTTCCTATTGTTAATAAATTAATTCCAATTATTGGAGATGAACATGCTGATATTACTAAGGGAACTGGGTGTGTTAAAATAACTCCTGCTCATGATCCAAATGACTTTGAAGTAGGTAATAGACATAATTTAGAGAGAATCGTTATTATGAATGATGATGCCTCTATGAATGATAATTGTCCTAAGAAATATGTTGGATTAAGTAGAGAAGAAGCAAGAAAAGTTGTTTTAGAAGATTTGAAAGAGGCAGGATTATTAATTAAAATTGATCCACTTGTTCATGAAGTAGGTCATAGTGAGAGAACTGGAGTTATGGTTGAACCTATGATTAAAAAGCAATGGTTTGTTAAGATGAGACCTTTAGCAGATCATGTTTTAGAAACTCAAAAGAATAAAGATGAAAAGGTTAATTTTATTCCTTCAAGATATGAAAAGACAATGAATCA